>NZ_JACEFB010000006.1 GCF_013694095.1 Thermogemmata fonticola
CCCCACCGCAAGGGACAGCCATCGGGATTTTGCTCTTGCAGGCTGCGGAGGGTGGTCATTACACTAATCACTCCCAATAGTCTGTGATGCGGGGTAGGAAACCTCGTCGTGAGACACTCCAAGGAGGGAGACCCATGGCATCCGTTCGCACGAAAGAAAGCAAGAGCACACCTTCCGTTCGTTCCGTAGCGCGCCCGGTCATTGGCATCAATATGGATGTGATCGCCGAGCGAGGCGTGACCCCGCATTTGCGTCTGAATCTAGGGTATTTGGATGCCATCTGGGCGGCTGGTGGTATGCCTCTGTTGATTCCGCCGCTGCGTAAGGATTCTTTGTCAGAGCTGGATAGCTTGTTGGAACGCCTCTCTGGTGTGTTACTGACCGGTGGAGCGGACATGGACCCTCGGCGCAATGGCCAGTCGCTGACCGCTGCTGTGCATCCGATGCCGGAGCGACGGGAAGAGGTCGATCGCTATTTGCTGGCGTGGATATTCCAGCGGAAGCTGCCGGTCTTGGGCATCGGAGTAGGGATGCAACAGTTGAATGTATTCGCCGGTGGGACATTGTTTTTGCATCTCCCGCACGACAATCCCCGCGCCATGCCGCATTATGACCACACGGGAGCACCCCACCGACATATGGTCTTGATTGAGCCGAATACCCGTTTGCAGGACATTTATGGCACGCCGGAATTGCGGGTTAATAGCATGCACCACCAGGCGGTCCATCAACTCGGACGGCGAATGCGGGTGGCGGCTCGTTCTCCGGATGGAGTCGTCGAAGCTATTGAGTCTACCGACCCGAATTGGTTCTGTGTCGGGGTCCAGTGGCATCCCGAGGATGAAACCGCTAGCGCGTTGGACATGCAGATCTTCGAGTGCTTCGTGCAGGCGGCAGCTCGGAGCGGAAGTGCTTTGAGTGTGGCGGCGTGAGCCATCCTCCCGTTGGAACCGGTTCATTCTGATCTCTCCGCTTGTGCTGGCAGCCTTGTGACCTGACAATGGCAGATCTGTCATGCGCCTGGTGGTCGGAGTCAGCATCAGTTCTGGATGGGAAGGCGTCGATGCCGTTGTCCTGCAAGTCCAAGGTATTGGTTTGGAATTGCAGCCGCGGCTGTTGGCGTCCGTCCGCGTGCCGTTTCCTTTGTCTCTGCGGGATTGGTGCATCTGCAGTCGCCTGGAAGTGCGTGACCATGGGAGGCCCGCGAGTCATAGCGAAAGAACTGGTGTGGCCGAGGTGGCCGTACAAGCTCTGCGTCAGACACTAACTCAAGCCGGGGTGGGAGTTCGGGACCTCTTTGTTTGCGGTCTGTTAGAGCCAGTTATTGGGAGCACCTGGCTGGATTGGGCCGAAATGGCGGCACGGCTGGCAGAACAAACAGGATGTAGTGTGGTGCATAGTATGCCACAACGCGATCGGGCTGCCGGCGGTTCCGGCCGGCTTCTGACCGCTTTGGCAGACTTTCTCCTGTTCCGCCACCTCCCCTTACCGCGAGTGTTGTTGCATGTGGGTCACGTGACCAGCCTCCTGTATCTTCCGGGTCATGGCAGTCTCAAACAGTTATTTGGCTTTGAAGTAGGACCAGGGAACCATTGGCTGGATAGCCTGATATATCATGGCACCCGTGGACGGGAGTATTGTGACCATGGTGGAAAACGGGCAGTGCAAGGGCATCATCATGAATCCTTGTCGACCCGTTGGGATGAGCACCCCTACCTCTCACGCCGTCCTCCCAAGACCATCCCTCCGGAGACCTTTGGCCGAGCCTTTCTTCTCTCGGCATTCGCAGCAGCTCAGTCGCTGAGAATCACCCTCTCGGACCTGTTATGCACCGCCACGTGCTGGATAGCTCGATCCGTTGCCGACGCCGTCCGCCAATGGTTGCCCGCGGATGCCTTGACCCATCCCCTTCTCGTCAGCGGCGGTGGCGTACGCAATGGCTTCCTCTGGCAATTGTTGGCCCAGCACTTCCCCGTTGGGTTGCAGCGGACCGATGTGGCGGGGATTCCTCCACTAGGCCGACAGGCGGCTGCTGCTGCGATCCTCGCTACCTTGACTTGCGATGGTGTCGCCGGTCAATTCCCCTTTCTCACAGGCGCCCGAGGAGGACGATGGTTGGGTAGTTTTTGTCCTGGCGATCCACGACATTGGTCGCGATTGAGTGCTTGGGTTGCCGAACAAACCAAGGACTTGGCGCTTCTCCGTGCCGCCTGACTTGCCACCAATACTGGCCGCAAGTAATGCTCACACGATAGGGGGTCTCCTATCATACTCGTCGCCATGAGTTATATGCACATGAAACTTCATAAACAATTTTCTAAGATGGTACAAACAAATTGCAAACAGCGCTGTGCCACACAGCGATATGAGTTGAATCGTGTTTAAGTGAAATGAAGAATCCGCTCGAAAGAGCTGGAGTGGATCATATCATTTGGTTTCACTGCACTTAGTTTCACCTGAGTTTCAAGTGACAAGTCGGGGTGACAGGATTTGAACCTGCGACTTCGTGGTCCCAAACCACGCGCTCTAGCCAGGCTGAGCTACACCCCGTTGTCTTAGCTTCGATGGGGGCGGTGATATTTTCCCATCCCTCCATCATAGCTTTCCTATCCGCTATTGTAGGAAAAAGAGCGGAAAAATAAAGGGCGAATGTGGGAAGTTCAGGGGAACATCCCCCGTGGGTCTACGAGCATGGGTGGTGGAAAGTGACCCCAACGCTCCCCATGCTTTCCGTCCTGATGGGATTTGGTCAGAGCCTAGGTGCCCAAGGGTCACCGGCAAGTTCGTTCCACTCCTTAGGGTTGTTTTCTCTGCGGGGATGGTTTTCACAATTGGCGGCAGTCACTTAATCAACAGCGAGTCGAGGAATGCGCGAGCTGTATTGCTTGTGACAAATTGGGGTGAGCCAAGCACCATGATTTGGTACAAGCGTTGTTTGCACAGGATGTAACGGCAGACCATTTGTCTGTCGTCCGTGTGCCACGTGATTTCTTGACCCGGCAGTTTTTGCTCCCCGAAGACAAGATTTTTCAGTTGGATCATGGGGTTGTCGCGTACTAATCCTTCGAACACTCCCTGAAGAATGGCGTTCGCATCTGGGGGTTGAGTCGGTAAATCGGCATACCCAAAGAGGAAAATATCCCCCTCTACAGTGGCGTAAGTGGCGAGCCGTAATGTGACCGAGTTCCCCCCGATGCGGAGAGTACGTTTGGACTCCTTGGGCTTATCGGGAAACTGCACAGTCCCTTTCCCGTCGGGGGTCGAGAAGCGATAAGACTTTTCCAAAAGGCGGACAGGGTGGGCCAGAGAGTCCATTGCGTGGTGGTTCATGCCGATAACCAGTGCGGTGAACCACGTTAGCAGGCACAACAGGTTGATCATCGGGTAACCTCAAAGGCTTGAATAAAATGGTCTGCGGAGGGAGAAGTCACTACCTCCCGGCTTCCTCGAACCGATATTTGATACAAACGCGCTCCGGCAATGACAATCCGGTGGCGCAAAAATCCCTCCGGCGTTTCAATGAGCAGGTCCCTTGCAGGATATTTTTCGTATCCGATCGTCAATTCTTTTTCCTCCAGTATTTTACCCCGTGGTCCTTTGACGGCGTCGCGTACTTTGTCCATTCGGCTCGCAGTTGGCTGTTGAGCGACTTCCGGTGGTGCATCTGCATAACTGACCAGGAACAAAGTTCCCCCGCGCAATTCGACAGAGTCAATCACCACTTTGATCTTGTCCCCCGTTTTGCCATTTCCGGGAATTTCTACTTCCTCGGTTTTCACAGGGCCGGGAAATATCGTTTTGTAACGCCCTGTTCCAGAAGCAAAGGGGAGAAACTCTGGGATCTGAGCCGCCAAACGTGGAATGCCGAGTTCTCCCAATGCGAACACTCCCCCCAAGCTCATGATCCCCAACACGCGTATCCAACTAACCCAGGACATCCATGACTTTCCGTGTCGCACGGTTTGGCCTCCGTTTCTCAAGCTCACGACGTACCAGGAATGGTTCCAGGAGTGTTGATTCTCACCGAGGAGTCGCCACACCTTGTCAAAAACCTTTTCAGTGGGCGGTCGGGTGCTGTTGAAACTAGCGGAAGTTCACGCTCACCCGAGTCATTCGCCGGCCACCATAGCGGATTAGGACGATTGCTGCAAGGCAAAGGCCAACCTAGCCTCCCAACGTAAGGAGGTAATGTTCTCGTTATGGAGCATGCGGCGGGCAAGTCACGGTCAAGGCTTGAAAGAAGGAACTGCAAATAATCTTGGAGCCTATTGAGATCGTAGCTGGTTTGGCACAGTCGGGAGCTGGTATTTTTGTGACCCCCCGAAGAGTTTGGCTCTGGGTAACTATAATGGTGCAGAGAGATCACCCTGGAAACCAAAGTTCGAGGACCCAACATGGCTGGAGTCAACCCATATATTCGCAAGGTTCCGTTGAAACGGCCCACACGACCCTACACGGTGACGTTTATCGATGAAGAAACGGGCAAGACCACGACGTATCGCATGGATCCTGAGACGTTTCCGTTTGGCAAAATTGGCCAGGATGGGAGCTTGCTAGCCATAGCGGAAGAAGCGGGGGTGGAGATCAACCACTCCTGCGGTGGGGTGTGTGCTTGTTCAACCTGTCATGTCTATGTAACCCAAGGTTTGGAATCCTGCCCGCCGCCGACGGAGGATGAGGAGGATATGTTGGATGAGGCGCCCGCGGTGACACCGGAGTCTCGCCTGAGTTGCCAATGTGTTCCCGATGGCAGCAGTGATGTCGTGGTGGTTATCCCGAAATGGAACCGTAATCTAGTCAAAGAAGGCCACTAAGACGGGTTTCCCCCTTGTCTCATGTCCCCTGGATCGGACGGCTTTTCTGTCGGCTACGCCGAGGAAGTTAGTTAGCAGAGCCCAGGAAATCAACGATCCAGTACGGGAAGTTTGGGATACACCAACTCATTCCGCACCTCTCGAACTCCGGGGGTCAGGCTGATCATGTTTGCGATGCGGCGGGCTTCTTCCTCGTCTGCGGCCGACCCCCGCAGAATCACCGTATTTCCGGAGACAGTGGCCTGGATGCTTCCAGGATTGGAGATGTTGGTACTGCGCTGCAAGAGAGTTTGGATTTGCTGCTGGAGTTGCGGGGCTGGTGTTGTCTGAGCTGGGAAACGGGCGACCATCATGTAGCTGTTTCCGGTCTGGTGAGGGATAACCACCCCACTCTGCAAGTTGGTCGCGCCTCCAGCACCAAAACTGCCTCCTATTCCTATACTGCCTCCTCGGCCGCCTCCCATGGTCCCTCCCCGGCTGCTCCCAACACTGCCGCCGCGGCTGCTGCCTGCGCTTCCTGCAAAGCCAATGCTTCCCCCTCCCATGCCGCCATTGGTGCCGAAGGTCGGTTGTCCAAAGCCGCCGGGTGCTCCCGTGTTACCACCCGAAGAGCGATTGTTTTGGGCGGAGCCTTGGTAGAGCACATTACTGAAATACGGTGCCAGGAAATTACTGCTGCTCACTCCTGAGCCAGCAGTCGTGGTTGTGGTCGGAGGGGCAATAGTAGGAGCCTGCATGATTTGCTGGAGTTGAAAACTGCTGCCGCTGCCGGTACCCAAGCCACCACCGCCTCCCAATCCTCCTGTGCCTAGCCCTGTCCCGCCACCTGTTCCCCCTGTTCCTGTCCCTGCTCCTAGGCCGCCTAAGCCTCCTGTACCGCTCCCTCCCGTTTGTTGGGCAGCCGCTTTCCCACCCAATAGAGCGATCAGTATCCCCACCAAGGCTAATCGTGCAATCTGGTCCATGACCATGTTCCCCTGATCTCTAGGACGAGCCGGACTACACTTGCAGGTACCCACCCTGGGTGGTTGGGAAATGCTGGCATTCGTATTCCTATCGTCAGTATCGACGCTCGGAAGGAGGTAGTCCAGGGAACTTCTTTGGAAAAATTGATGAGAGAACACAACCGATCACAGGGGGGACTGGCTAGAGGAGTGAAGATTTTTAGCCTAGCAGGGGGGAATTAGGTCGGGGACGGAGTAAGGGATTAACACTTCAGGGGGACCCACCATGCAATTGGGTTTCGTCTCGGCGATCCTGCCAGATTTGTCCTTGGAAGAAGTGCTAGCATTTGCGGCGGAGGAGGGGTTCGATTGTGTCGAGTTGATGTGCTGGCCGGTAGGTAAGGCGGAGCGGCGCTACGCGGGGGTGACCCATTTGGATGTTACCCAGTTCCGGGAGGATTTGGCCAGCCACGTCCGCGATTTGGTTCGGATTCACGGAGTACAGATCTCCGGGCTGGGGTATTACCCCAACCCTCTCGATCCCGACGTGGAACAGCGGCGCCGGGTGGTGGACCATTTGCGCAAGGTCATCCAGGCGGCTCCCCAGGTGGGAGTCCGGGTGGTCAATACATTCATCGGACGGGACCCCCACAAGACCGTCAGCGAGAATCTGCGATTGGTACAGGAGGTCTGGCCGCCGATTGTAGCGGAGGCTCAGAAAGCCGGCGTGCGGATCGGCATCGAGCACTGTCCGATGCTCTTTAGCGACGATCAATGGCCCGGCGGCTGGAACGTCGCCTCGACTCCAGCCATTTGGCGGCAACTGTTCGCCTTCTTCGACTCCCTGGCGCCGGGTGTCGTCGGCTTGAACTTTGATCCTTCCCATCTGGTCTGGCAGGGCATCGACACTGTACGAGCAATCCGAGAGTTTGGCCCCCGCATCGTCCACGTCCACGCTAAAGATGAACGGATCGACCGGGATCAGCTCTACGAGGTGGGCATCTATGGTTACAAGTGGCACGTCCCCAAACTGCCTGGTCTGGGTAGCGTGGAATGGGGGCCTTTCTTTGCTGCTTTGACCGATGTGGGGTATCGGGGGCCTGTTTGTATCGAAGTGGAAGACCGAGCTTACGAAACTTCACTGGAGGATCGCAAGCGCGCTCTGCGGCAAAGCCGAAGGTTCCTCCTCTCCTTTTTCGGATAGCAGGGAATGACCCTGATTTTGGAGAGAGCCTTTCTCACGGGGTCTGTAGTCCGATATCTAGGGTCTAGAAAGAGTAATCTTCAGGTGGTCCTTTCCCGCAGGTTGTGTCTCCGGTGTTGGTTCAGTCTATCTGCCCGAAGATGATGGCTGATTCACCGGCTTTCGCGCGGATTTTGATGGTGAAGGCTGCACCAAATGTCTTTAGCCCAGGAAAGGTCCGAGCTGTCCTGCATGTAGATATTGCACAGGACAAGCTGTTCATCGGCTACCGCCACCCCCATGAGCCGCCAAAGGGTACGTCCATCTTCTTCGACCTGTCCAAAGACGGCGAGGCGATCGGGTCCGCAGGCGGGTTCACCCTGGATTTCTTCCCCTTCGCCCAAGAGGGTTTGCCGCCCGAAGTTGAGTAGTTCCTGGGGGCTGCGCACCTTGCCATTGCCGCTGTGGAAACCGAGACGGCGGAACCAAATGGCACGGTGACGATTCCAAGCCGTCCAATTTCGCTCCTCGTCCCATTCCCAGAGAAAGTCACCGGGGATTTGCACACGCCATCCGCCGTCCAGACGCACCCAGACCGGATATCGACGGTACCCTAACGGCGGCTGGCGCAGGTTGGGTACAGGGCCGGCCCGCCTCCACAGTTGGATGCTCAGGTCCCGATCATCCGGTGTGACACAGAAATGCTCATCGGCAGCGTCCTGATGAATGTGCTGTAGGACTTCTAGCCATTCCACCCAGGGCAATTCTGCCGCAGGGTCCAGTTGGAAAGCGGTGGCCAGATCAGCGGCAATCTGATCAGTCTTTTCTCCTTCGCTTTCCGTCAGAGGCGGGCGCCACGGATAATGGCACCACAAATTGACCAAGGCCCGATTCCGATAAAAGTTGGCGTGGATGTCTACGTCCCACCAAGGAAAAAAGTCCGTGCCTGCTCCGGGATTCTGAGTGATGCACTCCCGCCAGTGTCGGTCGCGTGGTCCGAGCGGCGTGAGAACCTCAGCGGGATAGGTGTACTCGCAGTCTCCGCGAAGTCCTGGGCTGTGAGGCCGGTTTTGGCATTCCCGCGCCAACCATTCAAGGAATGCCGACTCGGCAGCCTGACGATCCTGGCGCAGGAAATAACCGGTGTCATCCCGGCAATCATCCAGAACCCAGGAAAAGGAGAATTCCTGGGACATGGTTCGCAAGAGCCGGCACAACCAAATGTGATAGCCCGGTCCGGCAGGTGTGGTGATAGCTGAGGCACGCACCCGCCCCTCGGTGTCCAAGCGCACCTCGATCGGCTCAGCGGCTGGATGGACAAATACGCGCAGGATTGGTCGTTCCTCTGCATCGCGGCCCAATTGGGCATCCAAGACCACGTCCCCCACCTCTTCAAACCAGACCGCAACCCGTGTCAGCCATTCCCGCACGGCTTCCAAGGCTAACGGTGCTCGGTTTTTCCGGCAGACCATCCCTTGCAAGGTCAGCGTGATACCCATAGATGGGGGCGCCCTCGACTATTCATCGTTCGCAACCTGTCCCACGATCACGATTGTGCTCTGCGGTCCTAAAGAGAGTCCGCGGTCGATTGTACACACCACCGGGTAACAGCGGCGAGCCGAGGTGTTCGGCCGTTTTCCTTCCCTGTGCTAAACGCGGTGAACCTGCCAGGATACTCATTCCGCGGGGAAACCAGCCGATTCCCATTCCGCGGGAAAACCAGCCGGCCGCAGGGATAGCCACTATACCACCGCTTCCGGCGGCTGCCGGCCTTCCTACAATGCACCACACCTGGACATCCGATTCCTGCACCTGCTGGGAGAGACTCAGGTGGCCATGACCGCTCCAGCCTCGATGACTGTGCCTTACCGCCTTGTGGTGGGTCTGGAAGTTCACGTCCAACTGCTGACGCGTACCAAACTCTTTTGCGGTTGCCGTAATCAGTTTGGACTACCTCCCAACTCCGCGACTTGCCCGGTATGTTTGGGTCTGCCGGGGGCTTTGCCGGTGATGAATGAGCAGGCCTTCCGCTTGGCTCTGCGGGCTGCTCTGGCGCTCAACTGCACCATCGCTCGCCATCCCCATCATCCCCCTGGCTTTACCAAATGGGATCGCAAAAACTACTATTACCCCGATCTGCCTAAGAATTACCAGATCAGTCAGTACGACCTGCCCTTCAGTCACGACGGCTGGCTGGAAATCAATGTGGCAGCCGATCCTAAGAAGGACTACGTTCCTAAACGCATCGGCATCATCCGGGTGCATCTCGAAGAAGATGCTGGCAAAAACCTCCACGATGAAACGGGACGGGGCGGGGACTCCCTCGTGGACCTCAATCGGGCCGGTACCCCCCTCCTGGAGATCGTTACCCATCCCCACATGAACTCCCCAGAGGAAGCAATCGCTTTCTTGGAGGAAATCCGCTTGCTCCTGCGGGAAATCGGTGTCTCGGATTGCGAGATGCAAGAGGGATCGCTGCGGTGCGATGCCAACGTCAACGTCCATATTCCGGCGGAGGAAGAACCGGGAGGCTATGTGGCGACTCCGATCGTGGAGATCAAAAATCTCAACAGTTTCCGGGCAGTGGGCCGGGCCTTGGCTTACGAAGGACGCCGCCAATTCGAGGAGTATCAGCGCCAGCCCCAACACTATCGCCTCGGCAAGCTTCTCAAAACGACAGCGGGATGGGACGATGCTCGCGGTGTCACCGTTGTGCAACGACACAAGGAAGAGGCGGCCGATTACCGTTACTTTCCCGAACCGGACCTGGTGCCCGTCATTGTTTCTGATCGCTGGCTGGAGGAGGTCCGCGCCGAGATGGGGGAATTGCCCCAGCAGCAACGCCAACGCTTGGTTAGCCAATATGGCCTGACGGCTTATGATGCCCAGGTTCTCACCGCCAAGGGGCGGGCGATGGTCGCCTACTTTGAGAAAGCGGCCGCTATATTGGGCGATGCTCGTTTGGTAGCCAACCGGATGAGTGACTTGATTTATCCAGCATTGACGGAACGCAAGGAAGAGATCACAACCTTTCCCATCGGTCCCGAGGCATTTGCGAACTTTCTCCGCCAGGCGCCTGGCAATTCCCAGGATCGCCGAGATGTTTTCGCCATCATGCTGCGCGACGGAGTCGATGTGGCCGAAGCCAAGCGGCGAGCCGGGATCAAAGAATGGGATGAAGCGGCCTTACGGGACGCCGTGCAACAAGCCATTGCTGCCAATCCCAAGGCTGTCAGCGACTTCAAAAAGGGGAAAGAAGCGGCCAAGATGGCTATCGTCGGTGCCGTCATGAAGGCGAATAAAGGGGCGCCCAATGATCTGGTTCGACGTCTTGTGGATGAAGCCTTGATGCAGAGTTGAAGGCTTTTACCGCCGCTGTTCCCAAAAGTAACTGCCAATATGCCCAGTCTTCCCTGATGAACGTGATCTGCACATCCCGTAGACCCTGCGAAAGAGTCCGTCCTCGCACGGAAACGATGTTCTTCCCTGGAATTGAATTACTGAGGAGGACGCGGCAAAGGATCGTCCTTGGGCTTGGGGAAATCGGTATGTCGGGAAGCACGCTCCTCGCGCTGTTCCTCGTAAAGTTTAATGGCTGCCTGGGCTTTCTCGGCATCCTTCCGTTGGACCCATAGTTCGACCACATCCGGAATTGCCGAACCAAAACTGGCCAACAATTCTTCGCCGACAACCCGTGCTGGAATGCCTGCCTCCTGCAGAATCTGCTGGTAAATCTCCGCCGTGACGTAAGGGCCGGAGTAAACCCGAACAATATCCTCCGGATGCTCTTCTACCGGCATGAGCTACACTCCTGGAATTCCAAAAAGGGTCTTGTTCCAGTATCCGTTGCAGGAGGTCGCCTGAGAGCCGCCAAAACGCCTCCTGCTCTACCCCTGGGCGTTCCATATTTTCAAGGCAACAATCGCTCCCTCAGTCCACCTTTACTGACTACTTTATCACTTCCGGTTTAGGCTAGCAGCACGATTTCCCGCGGCAACTGACCTTTTCCTGAGCATTACGCACCGTTTACTTAGGATGGGGATGATTGCGGCGGATTTTCTATAACAACGCCCCACAACTGCGAATAACTCATCAGAGGAGTAGAATACTTATCATATAGGTGGCGGAACGGATTCAAGCTGATAGAATTTTGCAGCCGATCGGTTGATCATTCAGCTTACAGAGGCGGAAGTAAGTCGCTCACGGATTTAGGAGGTGAGGGGAGTCCAGGAAAAGGGGCAGGAGTTCCCATGGATGCGATGACGGTCTGGCAGGAACTGGAACAACGTGTGAGCCGGCTAGAAGAAGCTCTGGCCCGACAAACGGTGGTGGTCGAGGAAGAAGCTGTGGTGCAAAAGGTGTTGAGTCGTCTCAAGGCTTTGGCCGCGGAACGCCGCCATCAACCCCGCAGCGCCGAAGATGGTCTAATCCTGACTCCCCCGCCGCCTTCCTCTGTGGTTCCCCTTCCCCCGGAGCCTCCGCCGGAGGGAACGATCTTGCCAATGCAAACTTCTCAATCCCAAGCTGAGGCAGGGAACATCCCCCCTGATACCACCGCTTCCTCCCATCGCCTCTGGAGTTGGCTGCAATCTCTGGCGGATCTTCGTCTAGTATTGGCCATGTACTTTGATCCCCACTACCGCATGAGCCGCCTGACGCAATTGGGGCTGTTGGCCCTCGTGGGACTTATCGTATTTGACTACTTCTTCTTCGCTGTTTGGTTTACCGTGCCTTTTGTCAGTCCCATCCTGGAACGCCTGTTAATCGTCATCGCCACTCTGATTGCCTACAAACTCATCAAACTGGAACTGATCCGTTACCGCCGCGTGCGGGACTATATGAGCCGCTGGTACAATCGCCCCTTGTAGGTTCCATGCCGCATGATACGGGGAACGAACACGGAGTCGTTAGGAACAAGCACACGTGGGACGAGAGGTGATGCACACGACCAGTAATGTACGATTGGGTGTCAACATTGATCACGTGGCCACGGTGCGTCAAGCCCGGCGGGCAAAGGAACCCGACCCGGTAGCGGCTGCCATTCTGGCCACCTTAGGGGGCGCGGATGGCATTACAGTTCACCTCCGTGAGGACCGCCGTCATATTCAGGACCGCGATCTCTTTGTGCTGCGAGAGATCGTGACCACACGCCTGAATCTGGAAATGTCCGTAGCCGATGAGATCGTAGCGATTGCCTTGAAAGTCCGCCCAGATGAAGCCACCTTGGTCCCGGAACGTCGGCAAGAATTGACGACTGAGGGCGGTCTGGATGTGATCGCTCATGAATCAGCGGTTCGTGCTGTAGTGGATCGTCTCAAGGAAACGGGTATCTCGGTCTCGCTCTTTATTGATCCGGAACCCGCGCAGATCGAGGCAGCCTGCCGGGTGGGAGCCGAGGCCGTCGAGTTGCAAACTGCCAGCTATTCGGAAGCGAGGACTGCCAATGCTCAAATCGCCGAGCTGGAGAAGCTGCGCCAGGCAGCGCATCGCGCGGCGGAACAAGGACTGCACGTCCACATGGGTCATGGCCTCAACTATAGCAACGTCATCCCGATTGTGCAAATTCCAGAAGTGGAGGAATTGAACATCGGACATAGCATCGTCTCCCGCGCTGTTCTTGTAGGCATGGAACGGGCTGTTCGGGAAATGAAAGACATTCTTCTACGCTATCGTCAAGCGATAATGTAGGAGGTTCTTTTTCCATTCCTCCTGTAAGGTTTACTGGACTGCAATGAAGCAATCGCTATTCCGCTGGGAGTCGTGACGCCAACGTTGCGCTGACCACAGCGGGGGACATGAAGCTTTTCTTCAACGTTCCGCCTCACCGAGATATGAGTCCCGCGGTATCTGGATCGCAACAAAACTGATACCCAAACAAAGTATCCCAAGAGAGGAAGTGTAACATGTTGAGGATGACCAGAGCAGAGGTTTGAATTCAGAAAGCAGCGGGGTAGAGTTCAAGGGGATTTGGGCTTGGAATACGTGATCTGAGCGTTCCGGCGGAGTTGCTGGAGTGTTTGTTCCCGGAGATGCTCGGCGAAGGCTTCCAGAACTTCGGGCAGGCATTCCTCCAAAGGAGGAGCGGGACGGTAGGTACGTTCATGGACGTAAAACAAGTGGAAACCCAACTCCGACTCGATCACAGGGCTGAGTGTCCTCACGGGGAGTGTAAAAGCGTGTTGAAGCCAGCGTTCATCGTGGGGTATTGCGTGCCGGCTCCAGGTGCCTAAATCTCCGCCGGAAGAAGCGCTTGGGCAGTGGGAATACCGCCGGGCCGCTGAGGCAAAGTCGAGGCGCTGCGACATAATTTGTTCCCGCAATAATTCCAATCGCTTCTTGAGGCGTTGGCGTTCTCCTGCACTGGCGTGAGGATCAATCCGCAAGAGAATGTGACTGGCATGGGCAGTTGTACGTTCGAATCGCTCCTTGTGCGTGTGATAAAACACTCGGAGACGATCATCGGTCGCTTCCCGCTGGACGTAGCGTTGCCAACGGCTGTGGAGCGACCATAGGTTTTGTAGGTATTCTTCCGTGGTACCTATCTCGCGGCAGTAGTCGGCCAGGGTTCGCTGTTCGCGCCGCAAGCGTTGGATGAGCAAGTCCTTTTGTGTTGCAATCACTTGCGGCTCCACGGGGATGTTGTGCCGGTCTAAGAATTGTTCCAGCAGCTTATCATCAATCAGGTCATTGAGGATAGCGGTGCGGAGTGCATCGCGGTCCCGGTTTGTCAAGGGGAGTTGGCGGACCGCCGCCGCCAAAGCCGCTTCCAAAGCGGTGCGGGGAATCGGTGCCCCGTTGACATATGCCACGGTTTCCTCAGCGGCAGAGGAAGATGACGGGGAGGAGGTGGTCGGGTCTGGGTGGGCGGGAGCCAGATTTACCGGAGGAGGGTCAGCGACATCGCTGCGGGTGGCCGCGGACACGCCCTTGGGGAGAAGGCCAAAGCAGAAAGCAGCCAAGGAAGGGAAGAAAAGCAAGGAAGGGAAGAAAAGGTTGGGCCAGAGCATGGAGGAACACCTCCCTTTATCGTACAGCTTGAGGCGGGTCGGTAAGGGCGTATATCGGTACCCTGCGGAAAGGGCAACGCGAGTCCGGCTGAGATGCTATAAGATGGCAGTATGGGGGACCGCAAGATTCCAAGATTGGCAATGGCAGAGATTCCGCCGGCGGTAGAACACCGGGTGCGCCTTTTGCGACAGTTGCAGCCCGGCGAATTGCTCATTCACGAGATCTACCGGAGTATCCAAGGGGAATCTACGTTTGCTGGTCTGCCTTGTGTGTTTGTCCGGTTGGCGGTGTGCGACCTTCGTTGCACCTGGTGTGATACACCCCATGCTTTTACCCAAGGGCAACCGCTGCGACGTGAACAGGTGGTGCGTCAGGTTCTCGACTATCACTGTCCTCTGGTCGAAATTACAGGTGGGGAACCCCTACTGCAACAGGAGGTGTACCCGCTCATGCGGGAACTGGCCGATGCGGGATGCACGGTGCTCCTGGAAACCAGCGGCGCTCACGATGTCTCCGCAGTGGATTCCCGAGTCCATATCATCATGGACTTGAAATGTCCAGACAGCGGCGAATGTGAACGGAATTACTGGCCTAACCTAGAGGTCCTCAAACCTACCGATCAGATCAAATTTGTCGTGGCCAGTCGCAGAGACTGGGAATGGGCGGAACAGACCATTCGGGAACATGGCCTCGAGGAGCGTTTCCAGTGTTTGGTCAGTCCTGCCTTTGGCCGGGTCACACCGCTAGAAGTGGTCACATGGCTCCTGGAGTCAGGCTTGCAGCAGGTTCGATTTCAGTTGCAGTTGCACAAGTACGTGTGGGAACCGACAACACGGGGCGTTTGATTGGGGTAAGTTTTATCGTCAGGGGATTGTCTACTGGGGGCAGGGGTGCTATAGGACCAATCCTCATTCGGCGATGAGGAGGGCGGCGGCGTGGGGAGAATGGTTCAACTGTTGAAGCGCCGCCGACAGGGAATGGATACCTTGGGTTTCCGGATCCAAAATCTGATAAGGCAGTTGCCACGCCTGAACGGCAGCTTCGGCGAAGCGAGCGGCACTATCCTGACTTTGCCCGGCTTTCCAAGCCCGATAGCTGCGCAATCCGATGAGCAATTTCAGAGGTAGTTGCAGATCATAAACCACATTCCGCAAGGCATCTCCTGCCTCGAAAAAGCCGGTGGATTGAAGAATCACTAAGGGTCGGGCTTCGCCTAGCAGTAGCCCCGCTGCCACTCCGATAGCCTCTCCTTCTCGGGTGACACGAATCAGGGGCAACGAGGAACGACACAAAGGTTCGTCCCAGGCCCCAAAAAAGCTATCGGGAATCCAGACGACATGAGTAAACCCCGCAGTTTCTAACGCTGCGACGGCTTCCTGAGCAGACCACATCGGCGGTCCTCGCGGGCTTATCCCCCCATGGGGTTATTTCTTATCATCCTCCAGATGAAGTTATTCTTATCTGGGGAAACGTGTGGCCGAACGACTCGGTCGTTCGGAACAGGACGTTCCTACCTGGATCTACTACGAAGAATACGGTGGAGAGTGTTGTTGGGGAGGGCAGCCTTCCGTGGTGGACGCTTCTTCGAGGACGGACGCAGCAGCGCAGCCTGGTACGAGGCACTGGTGGCGATACGCTGAAGGTTTGTTATTCGCTGTCCTTTTTGCCCTTGCTCACACTCAGTCGCCGTTGTTTTACTCCAACCAAAACCAGTACTTGTTGCATGGGTTGGCGTCGGCAGGCGTCGGTTACCTTCGGGAGGATTGGCTAGCGAATACCCGTGATCCGACGCCGGTTTTCTCGTATCTGGTGGCTGGGGTTTACACGCATTTCGGTCCCCTCAGCCTGCACTTGGCTTACTTCGTGCTACTGATGGTGTATTTCCTGAGCTTTCGCTGCCTGATCGCCGCTTTGCCATTTTGGCGAGATACGCTAGCTGCACGCTGGGGATTTGCCGCCCTTTTCACCTTGGCTCATGCGGCTGGACCGCGATTGCTGTCGGTGATCCTAACGGGTACCGATTACCCCTGGTATTTGCAGTGTGGGGTGGCCAATCAGTATCTTTTGGGTCCCGGCCTACAGCCGTCGGCGTTTGGTGTTCTGCTGGTAAGTGGTGTGGCGGCGTTTGCTCAGGGTCGGACCGTGTGGGCTGCCATCCTCACCGCGGCATCGTGTGTGTTTCACTTCACCTACTTTCTGCCGCTGACTCTGTTGTTGATGGGATACATCGGGGTGACGCTGGGGGAAAAGCAGGGGCCAGGGGCAGGCCGACGGGCGTTTGCTATGATGGCGGCCGCTTCGATCCTTTGCTTGCCGATCGCTACCTACTCCCTGTTCACCTTCGGTTCTGCCAATCCGCAGACTTGGGGTGAAGCCCAACGGATTCTGGTGGAAGTACGCATTCCTCACCATGCCGTGATTGATCGTTGGTTTGCCGGGGCGGATGCCTGCCAATTGGTCTGGATTTCTTGTGGTTTGTGGCTTGTGCGATGTTGCCCTTGGGGTAGAGCGCTCATTGTCGCTGCACTGATAGGTTTGGTGTTATCGTTGGTACAATACGGCACCCAATCCCATCTCCTGGCGTTGTTATTCCCGTGGCGAATCTCTGCACTGCTAGTTCCCACAGCCACGGCGGTCCTGGCAGCAAGACTGGCACAAGCACTGACCCTGTACCCCGGCGTAACATATGTGTCTGGCATCCTGTGCGGGGGCTTGGCTGCGATTGGGGTCGCAACGATGCTCCAGGGTTGGGGATATCAGATGAGTCCGGATGAGGAGGGCTTATTGGGCTATGTCAGGAACCACGTGCAAGCCGGGGAAACCTATCTGTTGCCTATCCGCTTTCCGGCTGTCCGACAGGGTCGAGGTACAGCCTCGACAACGTTTACACCGCCGCCGCGACCCCGACCGGGATCTCCCCTCATTCCGGTGGACCTCCAACGCTTCCGCTTGGCGACCGGTGCCCCCATTTACGTCGATTTCAATCCATCCCTTATTACGATCTTGAAGTGCTGGAGTGGTATCGCCGCATGAAACAATGCGAGGAATGGTACGCCGGAGGGTGGGATTCCCCGTTCCGCCATGAGGAGTTGAAAGCGGAGGGTATTACCCACGTGGTGGCTCCCGCAGCTCAGCATCTTGCCGCAGACTACCTGCGTGTTGTGTATCGGGATCACGCCTACATTCTTTACCGTGTCGAATGAGCCGGAATCTTGGACCGCATTGAGCGCCTCTACCTCCGGACGGCGTGGATGAGCCGGATTCGGGGGGCGCCAGATTATGCCGTATTTCTGAACACCGAATGATCCAGCCGATCGCCTGGTGTAGGGGACACATCAGAAGCCCAGCTTAAGCGAGACTGGGGGCGGAATTGAAGAGTTTGTCAGGCGCTGGGTTCTTCCAAGTAGGTATAACCTTCCAGACCGGCTTCGTAAAACTTCAGAATTTGACGACTTTCGGCCGGTGTGATCCGTCCCTGGCGGACAGCGCGTTCGACATCTTTGCGCATGCGGTCCATGAGTTTTTCCGCGCTATATTGCACGTAGTTCAGCACTTCCGTAACGGTGTCTCCTTTGATGACGTGATCAATCGAGGGTGTTCCATCTTCATCGAGGGAAACGTGGACCGCGTTGGTATCGCCGAAGAGATTGTGGAGGTCGCCGAGGATTTCCTGATAGGCTCCCAAGAGGAAAACGCCCAAGTAGTACGGCTCACTGGGATCGAAAGGATGCAACTCGAGGGTGGAACGGACATCTCGCAGGTCGATGAACTGATCCACTTTGCCATCGGAATCGCAGGTAATATCGCCAAGGACAGCCCGGCGGGTCGGGGCTTCGTTGAGGCGATGAATGGGCATGATGGGGAACAGTTGTTTGATCGCCCAGGAGTCCGGCATGCTCTGGAAGACAGAAAAGTTGCAGAAGTAGGTGTCTGAGAGCATGGCATCCAAGCCGTGCAATTCCTCAGGCACATAATCCAGGGTACGGACAATCCGTTGCAGTTTCCGTCCCAAGGCCCAGAAGATTTGTTCTGCAGCAGCTCGTTGTTCGATGGACAGATGACCGAGATTGAAGAGGGTTAGGATTTTGTCCATCTGGTCGATGGCGTCATGGTAGTGTTCCAGGAAGTTTTTCCGGTTCAATTCTCGGAAGTTGGCGAAGAGGTCCCGCAAGGGTTCTGGTGCGTCAGGGGAAATCGTTTCCGGCGGGGGAGAACGATCCACACTGGAGGTTCCCAGCACGTCAATGATCAGCACGGAGTGGTAAGCGACCATAGCCCGGCCGCTTTCCGAGATGATATGCGGATGGGGAACGCCCGCCTCATCGCAAACCTGCTTGATCCGGTACACGACGTCGTTGGCGTATTCTTGCAGGGTATAGTTGATGCTTGACTCGAAGGCCGTTTGCGAGCCGTCGTAGTCGATGCCTAGTCCCCCGCCGACATCCAGGTATTTCAGCGGTGCTCCGAGGCGGTACAGTTCGACGTAGATTCGGGCAGCTTCGGTCAGAGCTTCCTTGACTTTGCGGATGTCTGAGACCTGCGAACCCATATGGAAGTGGGTCATCTGCATGCAATCTTCCAGGCCGCGGGCTTTCAGATACTCGAAGGCTTCCAGGACTTCCGTGATGGTCAGGCCGAACTTGGAGCGATAACCCGCACTGGAACGCCACCGGCCAGCACCCCGCGCCGCCAATTTGACACGGACTCCCAAAGGCTGGCGGACGTCGAGTTGCTCCATGTATTTGACCAGCAATTCCAGCTCTGTGAATTTTTCGACGACGGGGATGATGTTTTTGCCGATTTTGCGAGCCAGAACCACCATCTGGATGAATTCGTCGTCCTTGAAACCGTTGCAGATGATGGGGGTGTCTCCGCCGCCATTGGTGATGGCCAGCACGGCGAGCAGTTCGGGCTTGCTTCCCGCTTCGATGCCGAAGCCATACGGCTTGCCGAAATTCAGGATTTCCTCCACCACGTGGCGCTGTTGGTTGACCTTGATGGGGTAGACGCAGTGATAATTGCCGGTGTAACCGTACTCCGCGCGGGACTGCGCGAAGGCTTCGGCAATCTCGGCGATACGGTGGCGGAGAATGTCCGTAAAGCGGAGTAACAGCGGCGTTTGAATCCCGCGGGCACGGATCTGGTCGACCAGTTCCTTCAGGTCAATTGCCTGCTGGGGGTCCTTGTTGGGATGAACGGTGACGTGTCCGAATTTGTTTATGCCGAAGTATCCTTTCCCCCAGCGCAAGATGCCGTAGGTTTCGCAAGCGTCTTGCAGTTTCCAGGCGACGGGCGTGTCCGAATCAGTGGCACGGCGGTCGAGGATCTTGCCCATCTACGGGAACCTTTCCCCGCGGCGGCGGGCGAGTAGAAGTTAGCGGCCCTCGTCAGGTCGCGGATACCCCAGACACACATCAACGGTTCGTTGACATCATACGTTCGTTTCTTCAGGATGCAACCGGTATTGCGTCAAGTCTCTCACCTTCATGAAATCTACATCTCGCACCACCTGGCCCGCGCTGAGCCTGAAGCTCAACTGCCTCTCAAGGTGTCGGCAACCCCCGGTACGCTCGGAGTTCTGGACCGACTCTCATGGACCTCCAAAGACCCCCACTGAGAAGTTGAAAATCTGACGATGGTCATCCGGTCCGCGAACCACCGGAAAGGCGAAGTCAAAGGCCAAAGGCAGCGGACCCAGAGCGGGAACACTGATGCGCAAACCGGTACCGACACTGACGCGATAATTCCGGATCGATACATTCCGTTCGACGGTGCCGTGATCGACAAAGATGGCCCAGTGGAGCTTGTCATTGGCCAGCAAGGGGATTTGATATTCGACCGTATTGATCCACAGGAAAGTGCCGCCAATGGCCAGATTATTTTCAAACGGTCCCATGCCGCGGAAGGTAAAGCCGCGCATGCTGCGAATACCGCCTCCATAAAACCGTTCGTAGACTGGGGCATTGCCCGTGGTGACTGCTAGCATGGAGCGCAGGCCGAGGACATGCCGCCCACTGCCGTCCTCGCGCGCCAGGTAGCGAGAGGAGAAGAACTGGGTCCACTCGGCTGTGCCAATGGGGAAGGCGTTCGATCCGAGGACCTGCTCGAAACCGATGTCGAAGACCCCGCCACGGGTGGGATAGATGTAGGAGTCGCGGGTGTCGCGGGTCAAGCCAGCTCGCAGGCCGAGCAGAAAGTGGTTGCCGCGGTCCTCGGCGATCTCCTTGGGAGCAAACCAGGGAACGTGGCCGATGTCGATTCCCTCCACGCGTGTCATGAAGCTGGCCCGCCAGATCGGATCGAGACGCCGATCAATGGTGAAGCGTCCGCCGTAGCGATCCTCAATGTATTCGGCAAAAGCACGAGTGAAGAAATAGCCCGATGTGGTCAATCCGAAGGGGGTGTCAAAGAGATACGGTTCCCGGAAGGTGATGGCGTAACGCTGGAATTGCGTTCCCGGTGCAGCTTCGATGCGCAGTTCCTGGCCGTCGCCGCGAAATGCCCGGCCGCTGCGAATATCATCCCAGCTTGTGGGCCAGCGGGTCAGACTGAAGTTCCGCTCGTTGATGACAATGGTGCCGGTCAGACCCATGTCTGAATTGACAGCACCCCCGATCATGAACTGACCGGTTCGCGTTTCCTTGACCCGGATGCGGATGTCTTTAAAGACGCTATCCCATTCATTGGGTAGGACTTCCACGGTCGGCGGGTCCTCCGGGTCGAAAATGCCTAACCGGGCCAGTCTCATCCGGGCTTCATCAAGGCGGTCGTAGGGGAGAATCTGGCCGGGGCGGAAGGGCAGTTCATTGAGGATGACCCGCCGCTTCGTCACTTCGTTCCCTTCGATGATGATCCGACCTACGCGGTCCGGTTCTCCTCGATCATTAATCACTTCGTATTGGACCTGTACCGCGCCAGGTTGCCCAGCGACTTCGTAGAGTCGCGGCTCCACCGCCACGGGATATCCCCGCATGCCGTAGTAATCTTTGATCCTCTGGGCGTCGGCTTGGACGACACGTAGATCATAGCGCTCCCCCGGCTTCAATTCGGTGAGGGCTTCGAGTCGTTCTGGGGGAAAAGACTTGGCACCACTAATCACCCTAGCGGCCACGTGATAGGGCCGGCCTTCCCGCACGTGATAGACAACACGAACCAAGCCGGGGTCGGGTAGGGGAACTACCTCGGGAGTGACCTGGACATCGAGGTAACCTAGGCCATGATAGTAGTCGATGATCTTCTGGCGGTCAATTTCCAAGGTCATCGGGTTGAATTTCCCCCCTAGAAAGCCGAGCAGGCGTTTCTGCGTGACCAGAAGGGTTCGGATCCGGGCCTGGCTGGCCTGCTCGACGCCGCGCAGCTCGATTCCCGCCACCTTGACCACTGGCCCTTCGACAATCCGGTAGACGACCCGCCGATCCGTGGGGCGGCTACCCTCCACCAATTCGACGGTGGCAAAATAGCGCCCGTCCTCCTGATAGCGGCGCTGAATAGCTTGACGCCCCAGCTCATTCGCCAGCGGGTTCATGGGTTCGCCTTTGCGAATGCCGGTCAGTTGCTGCAGCTCTGATAGCCGCAAATGTTGGGCACCTAGATAGTGGACCTCTTCCACGGTTTGGCTAAGTTCTTGGACATGAACGAGCAGGGTGACTCGGCCATCGGGGTCCAGGTGAGCCAGAATCTGCACACCGCCGGGTACGAACCACTTCGTGGCGTGCAATCGGCGGACATCCTCCTGCAGTGTTTGATCATCGTAGCGACTGCCGGGACGGGTGAGCATCTTGCTCCGGATTTGCTCCGCCGTGCGTATCCTGTTACCGACGGGAATGACATCGGCAATGATCTTTCCTTGGAGATTTTCTTCAGCCCTTGCTGGATGAATGAGCATCAGCGCCGCAACAAAACCCAGGAAAGCGAGTGCTGGAAAATGGCTCAGCAGCCTGCCGAAAACGCCTGTCCAGAAGCTGGACGGACAGCATTCCTTTCGGCGTTGTTGCGGCATTACTGCCCCCCTTTGTGTTCTGATGCAGAACGCCTGCCCCCAATGGGTTCACACCCCATTCTGATCTCGCCGGTTGTTTTTCGTGACGATCGCAGAACAGTGCGTACTCCCGGCGTGCCAGCAATGCCCCGCCATACGAGCCGTGCATTCTCATGTCAAGATTGTCTGAAAGACAGGGTACTAGGGGGTGCAACCAAATTTTCTGGGGGTTCCTGCCGGGCAGCTCTGCTAGTCTGGGGAAACACCTCGCGGGTTCAGCCCCCACCCCCAGAGAATCTAGGTACACCCTACTAGGGGGTGCAGCCAGATTTTCTGGGGGGTCCCTGCCGGGCAGCTCTGCTAGTCTGGGGAAACACCTCGCGGGTTCAGCCCCCACCCCCAGAGAATCTAGGTACACCCCTAGGGCCGGTCCTTCTGTGCAGCGATCAAGCCACGGCAGGAATCTGGATGCCGGGTTGGGGGGAGCGACTCGCTTCCGGCCTGACCTAGGAAAGAGTCGTTTACGCTAGCCATTGGGAAGTGGGCAGCTATGCTGGCTGAAAGACCTAGACAGGAACGGAACGGTCACCTGCCATTGGGCGAGATATGATTCCCGCCGCGGGAAGGAGGATCTGATGAAGGTGGCATTTCGCATGGGTTTTCTAGGGTGGGCCATAGCGTGGCTCGGAGGAATAGTTACGATCCAAGGTGACGAGGTGGTCCTGGTGGCCGGTGGCGGCACGGGGGGCGACGGGAGTGCGGCACGAGAAGCTAAACTGATCCAGCCTTTTGGTGTCGATTTTCTTGGTTCCACCCTTTACTTCGTCGAGATGCTCGGCGGGGATCGGCTGCGTGCGATTACGGAGGACGGCAAGGTGGTTACGCTGGCCGGGACAGTGGGCCAGAAAGGGAATGCTGGCGACGGCGGAGACCCTTTATCGGCTCGGTTCAACGGCTTGCACGCCTTGGCCGTGGGACCGGATGGCCGAATCTACCTGGCGGATACCTTCAATCATCGGGTCAGAGTGTATGATCCGCAGCGTAAGACTCTAACCGCGTTTGCGGGGACGGGCGAGGCTGGCTACTCCGGTGACGGCGGTCCGGCAGCCCAAGCGACCTTCCGGGGTATTCATCACCTGGCTTTTGATCCCCAAGGGAAGTATTTGTACCTGACCGATCTGGGCAATCGGCGCATCCGACGGGTGGAGCTGAAGAGCGGGGTGGTGACGACCGTAGCAGGCAATGGGGAAAAAGGCGTGCCACAAGATGGCCAGCGAGCTACTGAACAACCGCTAGTCGATCCGCGGGCTGCGGTAGTCGATGCTCAAGGGCGGATCTGGATTCTGGAACGCAGCGGTCATGCCTTGCGAGTGGTGGACAGCGACGGCACCATCCGCACTGTGGCCGGCACTGGCAAGGCCGGACAGGGGATAGGTCCAGCACGCGAGGCCGCCCTCAACGGCCCGAAACACCTCTGCCTGGATCGCGACGGTACCGTCCTCATTGCCGATACCGAAAATCACCGCATCGTCCGGTACGATCCCAAGTCCCAGACGCTAACAGTGGTTGCGGGAACAGGCAAGCGCGGAAACCGCCTGGTCCACGATAACCCGCGGCAGACAGAACTGGCCCAACCGCACGGCGTCCACGTCCACCCCGCTACCGGCGATATTTACATCGCCGATTCCAGCAATCACCGCATCCTCAAGATCGTTCGCCGCTAGAACGGATCCGGTTCAGGGCAGAAGAACGCTCTGTCATTTTCCAGGCCAAGCCAGGGAAAGATTTATTGACCCGCCAGCAATTGTCGCAGGACGTAAGGCAGAATACCGCCGTGGCGGTAGTAGAGCACCTCTTGGGGAGTGTCGATACGACAGAGCACGGAAAACGTGATCTGCTGTCCCTCTGGTTTGCGAGCAGTAACGCGGAGTTGGCGGTGCTCCCCACTGAAGTTGTGCTCCGCTCCTGCGACCAAACCCGCGATGTCGAAGGTTTCCTCGCCAGTAATTCCCAGGCTAGCGGCGGATTGACCCGGCAGGAACTGCAAGGGCACGACCCCCATGCCCACCAGATTGCTGCGGTGAATCCGCTCAAAGCTCTCCGCGATGACGGCGCGTACACCCAAAAGAGCTGTTCCCTTGGCGGCCCAATCGCGGGAGGAGCCGGAACCGTACTCCTTCCCAGCGATGACGATGAGGGGAACCCCTTCCTTTTGGTACGTCATAGCAGCGTCGTAGATGCTTTGGACGGTCCCGTCAGGGAAATGGCGGGTCACACCTCCTTCCACACCAGGGACCAGGAGATTTTTGAGGCGGATGTTGGCGAAGGTGCCGCGCATCATCACTTCGTGGTGGCCACGCCGAGCGCCGTAGGAATTGAAGTCCTTCGGTTCAACACCCCGGCGGATGAGGTATTGCCCAGCGGGGGAATCTTTCTTGATGCTTCCGGCAGGACTGATGTGATCGGTGGTTATGCTGTCGCCGAGCAGGGCCAGGACCCGCGCGCCGTGGATGTCGGCCAGCGGCGGCGGAGTCAACTGCATCCCCTCAAAGTACGGTGGTTTTGCAATGTAGGTGGAGGATGCATCCCACAGATACAATTCCCCGCCGGACACTTGCAAGCTCCGCCAATGTTCATCCCCCTCGTAAACGGAAGCGTAGATACGCCGGAAGGACTCTTCCCGCACGCAGCGGTCGATGGCTGCTTGGATTTCCTCATGGCTGGGCCAGAGGTCCTTGAGATATACCGGTTGGCCTTGGGAATCGGTACCCACGGGTTCGCGCTCCCAGTCGATGTCGATGCGTCCGGCTAGGGCGTAAGCAACGACGAGCGGTGGAGAAGCCAAATAATTGGCCCGCACTTCGGGATGCACCCGGCCTTCAAAGTTCCGATTGCCGGACAGGACAGCGGCAACTACCAGCCGACGATCGTTGATTTCACGCGAAACTTCCTCTGGCAGCGGACCGCTGTTACCGATACAAGTAGTGCAGCCATAGCCCACCAGATGGAAGCGCAACTGCTCCAAAGCGGGCAAGACGCCGGCGGCACGCAGATACTCCGTCACCACCTGCGAGCCGGGAGCCAAACTGGTCTTCACCCACGGCGGAACTTTCAGACCCCGTGCGACCGCCTTTTGGGCGAGCAGGCCGGCGCCGAGCATGACCGACGGGTTGGAAGTGTTCGTGCAACTGGTGATCGCGGCAATGACAACCGAGCCGTGGCGAATCTGGTGCACTGCTTCGCCCACGGGTTGGGTGCGAGCAGGAGCGGGGCCGTTGACGGTATCCGAGGCCGTGGGGTCTCCGCTCTCATTCCATAGCACGCTCAAGGCCTTGGGATCGCTTTTCCCACCACTGCTGGCCGTCAGCTTCGGCAGAGCTTCCCGGAACGATTGAGGTACCTCCCGCAAACGCACCCGATCCTGGGGCCGGCTCGGCCCAGCCAGGGAAGGCTCAACAGTGGCCAGGTCCAGCTCCAGCACGTCGCTGTAATCAGCGGGCGGGCTGGAGGCATCATGGAAGACACCCTGGGCACGAGCGTAGGCTTCGACCAGCGCCACCGTTTCCGCGGGGCGGCCGGTCTGCCGCAAGTAACGCAAGGTTTCCGCATCGATGGGAAATAGGCCGCACGTTGCTCCATACTCAGGAGCCATGTTGGCAATGGTGGCCCGATCGGCCAGGGATAGCTGCGACACGCCGGGACCGAAAAACTCCACGAACTTGCCCACCACCCCTTTCTTCCGCAGCATCTGGGTGACGGTCAGGACTAGATCCGTCGCTGTCGCTCCTTCCGGCAAGCGGCCCGATAGCCGGAAGCCCACCACTTGCGGGATCAGCATGGCGACCGGCTGGCCGAGCATTGCCGCTTCCGCTTCGATTCCCCCAACGCCCCAGCCCAGCACGCCCAGACCGTTGATCATGGTCGTATGGCTGTCGGTTCCCACCAGCGTGTCGAAGTAGGCCTGGCCTTGAGGGTCCACGAACACGCCGCGAGCCAGAAACTCCAGATTCACCTGATGGCAGATGCCGGTTCCCGGAGGGACCACCGCAAAATTGCGGAATGCCTGTTGGCCCCAACGGAGGAACAAATACCGCTCCCGATTCCGCTCGTATTCCAGCTCGACATTTTGTCGGAAGGCATCGGCCGTCCCGAACTTGTCCACTTGCACGGAGTGATCGATGACCAATTCCACCGGGACGAGGGGATTGATGCGAGAGGGGTCGCCGCCCAATGCTCGCATAGCGTCGCGCATAGCGGCCAGATCGACCACGCAGGGCACACCCGTGAAGTCCTGCATCAGGACCCGCGCCGGCATGAAGCTGATCTCGCGGGTCGGCTCCGCGGACGCTTCCCAATTGGCCAGCGCCTCAATATCCTCGGCCCGAACGGCTAGGCCGTTCTCATTGCGCAGCAGATTCTCCAACAGAATCTTCAGGGAAAAGGGCAACCGCCGGATGCGGGGAAACACCTTTTCCAGTAATGGCAAACTGTGGATGGTGTATTGCCGGGACCCCACACTCAGAGTGGTTTGCGTCTGAAAGCTGTTGGGCATGGTCGCACCCCGTTTCCTGCGCGCCTGCCAGCCGCTCGCTGTTGCCAAAATTCCCCTTTGAGCTGCGCTGGGCTGGCGGTTGGGTTGGATGGCGGCACCCTGGTAGTCATCGCCTTCCTGGAGGTATTGTTGGCAATGGCGGACAAATGGCAATTACCGGTGAACACCCGTTGCACTTTCCCCAAGGACGCCCCACGATTGGGCACGCTGCACGATCTGGAGTGCTGAGTGACGGAGTCTTTTCCCTGAAGGTGCAGAGGGGTGATCGAGGATAAGAGAAGGGCGGCGAAGGCAGGCCAACAGAAAAATGGAGGTGTGGTAACAAGGTGGACGTGGGCAGGTCCTTCAGGATTCAGGAGAAGGTGGCTGCGGGGATGTCGGCGGTAGCGCGGCCGGGGCAGCGGAAAGGTCCTCCAGCAATGTCAAGCCAGCCTCCTGGAGAGCCAAGCGCAGCGGTGGGAGATGTTCCGGTGCAATGGCCAGTGTGGTCGGCCCCAGTCGTTCGGCAATGAGATGGCGGGTGGCAGGCCACTGAAGGAGGCCATCGGCGGCTTCCGGTGCAGGAAGGCGAATGACCAGCAACCGTTCCGCACGCAGCGGCGGCCAGTGCGGTCCCAGCACCAGCAATCGAGCGGCTGGAGACAAGGGTGCACCACTGCGTGCGATCAGCCAGGTGTCGATAGCTTCGAGTGAGGATGTTTCGACAGCCTGGCGCAGGCGTTCCGCTGTGATCCGGTAACGCCGCGGTTCCGACGGCTCGGAGGGGGCACAGAGTTCCGCGATGCGTCCGACTTCCAGGTCCACAAACAGATCCGCCTGAATCGGATCGACTTCGAGCGTCAATCCGTCCTCGGCTTGGCGCAGGCACGGTTGGGGCGGGGTTTCATAGTTCCGATTGGCCAACAGGCGGAAGTGCCGCAAGTCCGGTTCCGATCCATCGGCGGTCATTCCGAAGCGCTCGCCCAGACGCCAGCGAATCCAGCCCTGGGCCAAAGCCAGCTCGACATCCGCGGAAGAGGCGAATTCGACGATCACGGCGGAGGGAAAAATTGCCAATCGTTCCCGCTTGCTGCCCCAACGTTCCAGCAGGTCGAGCACGGTAGCAGGCAGGGGATGGCTGGCGTGGCGTTGCAACGTCTGGAGGATCTGGGGCAGGGTCCATTCCCCCTCCAGGGCCAAATGAAGGGACGATTCCTGCAATTCCAACACGCACGCTGGTCCGATCCGCTTCCACCAGGCCAGCACGGATAAGTCCGCCACCAAGGAGGGGCATAACCCCTGCCGGTAAGCGATGATTTCGGCATTGGGTTGCACCAGCAGCGTTTGGGGAAACGCAGACTGGATGGGCAGTTCGCTTTCACCGGCTCCTTGAAAATACCACCGGCCCAGGGGGGTCAGACGAACCCGCTCGTTCCAGACTTCCACCATCTGAAGGGGCAAAGGAATCGCATGCAACCAGCGTTCCACCCACCCTCGGCCTCCTTCCTGGGCTTCTGCGGGAGGAAGGACACCAGCCCAATGGGGATGATGGTTCCACAACCAGGCAGCCAAGTCAGCCGGGTCGATCCAAGCGTTTTCGGGTGCAGCAGCCAGCAACAACAGGATCAGCCAACCCGCGCTGGGGGTGATGCCTGCTTCGCTGGCTATCTGCGGGCGCCGGCCCAATAAGGGGTCCCACCGCTCCACACTCACGAGGTGAGGGAATAATTCCACCAGCAAACGCGGCAGCGATGTGCGCCAGCACGGGGGGAAAGGGGCGGCTCGCAAACTATCGCCGTGCCGTTCCAGCAGCCCGGTCGCCACTGCCATGCTTAGGGCGAGAATGCCCGCATCCGAGGGGGTGATTCCCCCTTCCCAGCCCTCCTCGAAGACGGGATCGTGATGCAATCGCTGAATATCTTTTTTGTAAAACTCTCCCTCCTGGGTCAGCCGCACAGGATTGTCTCGCACCCGCTGCCAGACTGCGGCCAGCCGCAGAGGCCAGTCCCAGCCATCCCGGCGCTGACCCGCGCCAGGCTCGCTCTCCGGTCCCGCGAAGCAGGGGAGGGGAAGGGGTCGGGAACGTATCCGTTCGCCCACAGCGGGATGCAGGAACACGTGCGCCACTGCGCCTCCCATAACCTCCAGCCAGGGGGTGATCTCTCCACTTTGCACCGCTTGGGATGGGGGGGAGGCTAAAGCCAGCGGATTGGAACCTTGGGTCGATCTGTAAGGCGGAGATGCTCTGGTCTCTTCGCCAGGTACACCTCGTGCTACCGATACCGATGCCGTGCCAGCGGAGCAGTCTTGCACAAAAGGGAAGACTAACCCGTATTCCAGGGCCTCCTTCAAGATGGCAGGTCCGTCGTGGATTCCCAAGGCAGCAAGTATCGCTAGCAGTTGCCAGCGTTCCCATACCGGCTTGCGGCAGCACGCCATGACGGACAGGAGCTGGACCACTTCCGGGCGAACTTTGCGCAAGCAGCGATCGATGAGCGGTGGATTGAGTTGGGCAGTGACGATGGCTTGGGCCACGGCGGTGCGTTCCTGCCGCAGCATTCGCCCGGTCAAGCGCATCGCTACGGAGCGCAATTGTTCCTCCGGATAGTGCTCAAGCGCATCTCGGCAGCGCTGCGACCATAGAGCGGGGGGGTCAAACCATGAAACCGGTGATGACATGGTCCTGTCTGTTTAGCTTGAGGGAACCGGGGGTGTGACGGGTGGGGTCCTTCCCAAGTCGTGCTGGTCTGAGATCACGGGATGTCCAGGATGCCAAACCGTAGTGATGCCGCGTTTCGAGGCTGCCGGCGGAAGTCCTATTCACGGGCAGATCGTTTGGGGGAAGCCGGTGGCTGAACAATCCGCGGAGCATGCCCCAGCTTCCGCAGTTCCGCAACCACGGCTTCCCACCGGCCCGGACGGATGAGAAGCACCGTCTCGCTCAGGCGCCCCACAATCTCCGCCGCCAGTTTCGGCCGTGCTAGCACTTCTTCGGCTGTTACGGCCTTATCCGTCATCAGGACACAGACCCGCTGGTGCAATTTCACAGCTAAACGTCCCGAAGGCCTCCTCATCGGGTATTCCTCGCTCCCTGGGTTAGCTCACGATCCTCTTCGCCACCTTAAGCTAATGATCCTTTCACTGTGTTAGCTCAATATCGGTTCCGGGAGTCCATCAGTGTGCCGCCCACGCTGTGCCGTTCTCCCGCTGGGTGCTTGGCGGGTTTCGAGGAAGGGAAGGGTTTTGGCTTTGCTGCCTTGCTTTTCGGCCTCGGTGGGGGTTTCCCGTCCGTGGTCTTGTCTTATGCATCCGGCGTGTCCCAAACGGATGCTGTGGCTGCGGAAACTATCGTCCTGATTGGGCGGCACTGGGGTTGAAGCTAGCCACTTCTGCAGAACCTCCAATTCCATTTCCATTTCTCGCAATAACTTACTGTCTGAGCGGTGACTTACTGTCCGACCAGTTGCCGTCTCTAGGCGATGCCCAAAGAAAGTGTCATCAGCCCGCCTCCCGTCGGCAAAGGGGGACCAACTCCGAAGCGTCGAGGATTTCATAGGAGTATCCTTGCTCCGTAAGGAACAGTTGGCGGTGGTGGGCAAAGTCCTGTTCGCAGGTGTCCCGCGTGACAAGGGTGTAGAAGTGGGCGGTGGAGCCGTCGCTTTTGGGCCGCAGGATGCGCCCCAGCCGCTGGGCTTCCTCCTGGCGCGAGCCAAAGGTTCCTGACACCTGAATCAGGACGTTCGCATCGGGCAAGTCGATGGCGAAATTGCCGACCTTGGAAAGAATCAGATGGCGGAGTTGCCCTTGGCGGAAGCGGAGATAGAGTTGCTCGCGCTCGCTGTTGGGGGTGGAACCCGTGATGAGGGGAAGTTGGAAGCGGCGGGCGAGGCGGCGGAGTTGGCTGAGGTATTGCCCAATGATAAGTACTTGCTGCTGAGCATGTCGGTGCAGCAGAGCGGCGACCACCTCATCCTTGGCGGGATTCTCGCTAGCGATGCGGTACTGGGCCCGCCGTTCCGCCACAGCGTACTCTAGTCGGATGGCATCATTCGAGAGATTGACCCGAATTTCCGTGCATTGGGCCGAGGCGATCCATCCCTGGGTTTCCAGTTCGCGCCACGGTACATCGTAGCGTTTGGGACCAATGAGGGCGAACACGTCCCCTTCCCGTCCATCTTCCCGGATGAGGGTGGCTGTTAGCCCCAGACGCCGCCGGGCCTGAATCTGAGCTGTCACGCGGAACACCGGTGCAGGCAGCAGATGTACCTCGTCGTAAATAATCAATCCCCAGTCTCTTTGCTCAAAGAGGCCAAAGTGGGGAAACTCCTCCGTTTTGTCCGGCCGATAGGTCAGAATCTGATAGGTGGCGATGGTGACAGGGCCAATCTCTTTGCTCTCGCCGGTGTATTCCTTGATCTGTTCAGCGGTCAGGGTGGTTTTGTCGAGCAATTCCCGTTTCCACTGTTTGACAGCAGTGATGCTGGTCGTCAGGATGAGGGTGTGTTTTTGCAACAAAGCCATGACGGCCAGGCCGACGATGGTTTTACCAGCACCACAGGGGAGGACGATCACGCCAGAGCCGCCGCGGGCCTGACCCCCCGCATGGAAGACAGCAGCCGCCTCGCGCTGGTAGTCGCGGACCACAAAGGGCCGGTCTTCCAAGGTGCGGTCGCGCAAGGCCAGAGGTAAGTCCGCCCCATCGGTATAGCCGGCTAAGTCCTCGGCGGGATAACCAATGGTGATCAGGGCCTGTTTGACGACGCCGCGGTGGGCCGCGGCCACCTGGCAACTCCGCTCATCGAGACTCTCGCCCAAATAGTCCCGTAGGCCCTTCTGCCGCCGCAATTCAGCCAACAAAGCGGGTTGGTCGCATACCAAGCGCAATGCCAGGCCGGATTGCGAACCTGATAGCCGTTCCAACCGGATCCGCCCATAACGGGCCATGGTTTCGCTGATGTCCACCGGGAGATTGGGGGGCAGCGGAAATTTGGTGAAGCGGAGCAGGGTCTCAATCACCTGCTGAGAGGTTAGCCCCACAGCGGCAGCATTCCATAGGGAGAGATTGGTGATCCGATAGGTGTGGAGGTGTTCCGGGCTTTTTTCCAGTTCAGCGAATGGAGCTAGGGCATCCCGTGCGGCGGCGTAGCGGGGATTATTCACTTCGACCAAAATGGTCCGGTCAGACTGCACAATGCAGGGATTGGCAAGATCACAGGTAGGGGGGACCTGAGGCCCAGTTCCGGTTGATGCGATACGTGGCATAGTGGGGTGATGAGGCTCGCAGGTGGGGGGACTGAACCTGCCGGGGTCGATGGACCAGTCGGACTGCTCCACCGCCTTCGCCCGGTGATCCGAGGCGTCATGCCCCCGCTGATCTTCTGGATCGGACACTGGCAGCGCCATCCTCCCGTGACGGCGCGCATCACAACTGCTATTGTCGCCTCAGAGCATCGCAGCGTAAAGGCGAACTCGTCCTCGCCTGTCTGGGTGTAACCAGATTTTCTGGGGGTGGGGGCTGAACCCGCGAGGTGTTTCCCCAAACTAGCAGAGCTGCCCGGCAGGGAACCCCCAGAGAATTTGGTTGCACCCTGTCCTCGGGTACTAGAGTCGATATCCAACTCATGCGCCCGATTTAGGCCTTTTCGGATCCGGCAACGACAGCCATACCGCGCCGGGGAAGGGATCGGATTGAGGAGAGAGGGAAATTCGGCAGCCAAGAAAAAATTCGCGTTGATGCTTGACGTAATGGCCTCGATAGGCTATTCTCGCCTGCGTCCTGCCAAAGTTTTTTCCCTATCGTTGCGTGAAAGTAAAGGGTGTCTGCAGGGTTTTTTCCAATAACCTTAAACCCGGCACCTCCATCTCCCACGGTTGGCAATTCAGGGGGTTGCGGGGTGTGGGCCGAAAAGGCGGACACCGTTGCGTACAGACCCACGGCATGGCTTGGGAGTGACGGTCGCTCCCAAGGGCATGACGGGGAACCTGTTAGCTGAAAGGACGGGGTTATGTTCCGCAAGCTGATGCAGTCCAGTGTGTTTGCCCTGATGGGGGTGGTAGGGGTGCTGGCGACTTACGGATGGGCCATTTCGGCCAACAAGGCCGCCAGCATCAGCGATGTGATGAAGGCCAGCTTTGGCAAGGGCGGATTCAAGGCCAAGATTACTGAGGCGGTCAAGAGCAAGAACTACGATGAAGCCGCCAAGTTGGCGAAAAGCTGGGTGGCGTGTGTGGAGAATCTCCTCCAGAACAAGCCTCCCAAGGGAGACGAGGGGGCCTGGAAAGAGCGAGCGGAAAAATTCCTCAAGATCACACGTGACATTTTGGCAGCGGCTGAGAAGGGGGATGGCAAAGGCATCAATGCCGGCATCGGTGCTGTCGGCAAGTTGTGCGGCGATTGCCACAAGAATCACAAGTAATGTCCCATCCGGCTGCGATGAGGGTACCGCCTGAGTGACTCCGAGTCCCCGGTGTATCGGGCCGAAGACCGCAGGCGGTGACCAATAAGGCTAACTGTAGCCTAACTCTTGGGAAAACAAGACATCACTCATCAGGGGCACGAGTGTAAACGTGCCCCATTTTTACTAGTGTCGTTTTGGTTGGTTCTTCTCTCCCATGTATCGACCGAAGATTCTGTTGGGGAAATCCTATCGCTTCAGTTCCTATAATTTCTGGTAGCAAAGGTTGAGTGAGGTGGAAGCAAGGGCGAAAAACGCAGGGGGCAACTCCATCGTGGCGGAATTGTGGCCAGTGGCACTACGGAACGAGGGAGACGGTTTGCGGATCGAATGGAACGACGGTGTGGCTACTTTTGTGCGTTGGCAGACGTTGCGGGAGAACTGTCCTTGTGCTTCGTGCATTGAGGAACGCCAGCGCCCTCCTGATCCCTTTCGCGTCTTGTCACCTCAAGAGGTGGCAGCCGGCACGCCCCGACCTCGATCTATGACTCCCGTGGGTCGCTACGCCTACCAAATCGTTTGGAACGACGGGCATGCCACAGGAATCTACACCTTGGAGCGCCTGCGACAGTTGAGTCAACCACTGAGTATGTCCTCGAAGTCAGATGCGGTATCTCCGCCGGAGAGTCCATGAGCCTGCCAACATCCCAACCTGTTTCGCCATCGCGGCCCCCAACTTTGTCCGGCGTGCGTCACTGTATCGCCGTGGCTAGCGGCAAGGGGGGCGTGGGAAAGTCCACTGTGGCGGCTAATTTGGCTATGGCACTCCACCACATGGGGCTGCGCACCGGCCTGCTGGACGCTGACATCTACGGTCCTTCCGTTCCTTTGATGTTTGGTTTGGGAACTGTTGATCCACAGACCACCCCTTTGCCGCTCGAAAAGTATGGCCTCAAACTCATGAGCATGGGCTTTCTCGTCAGCCCGGAACAAGCTGTCATCTGGCGAGGACCGAAAGTGGCCCAAGCCGTTCAGGCTTTTCTGGCTCAAATCCACTGGGGAGAATTGGATGCTCTGGTGGTGGACTTGCCCCCCGGCACAGGGGACGCTCAGTTGACCCTCAGCCAATCCGCCCCCCTCACCGGTGCTGTGATTGTGACCACACCCGGAGAAGTGAGCCTGATCGATGCCCGTAAAGGGGTGAAAATGTTCCGGGAGGTCCGTGTGCCGATTTTAGGAATCATCGAGAATATGAGCTACTATGTCGACGGCGCCGGCAGACGCACCTCGATTTTCGGCATGGGCGGAGGCATGAAACTGGCCCTGGAATCTGGTGTGCCGTTTCTTGGGGAATTGCCGATCGATCCACAAGTGTCCGAGTGCGTGGATGGCGGTGAGCCGATAGTCCGCCGCTATCCGGATTCTCCCGTGTCCCAAGCCTACCGCACCATCGCCCAAACGATTTGGGACATTCTCCAGCGCCCACAGCAGGGGGCGTCTCTACCGTCTGTCCAGCTTTGAGAGAGATCTACCAGGACACCGCCCAACTGGTCAGATATCTCCCCAAGGTTGTGTATGAGTCAGTAGCTTCGGGTGTCGTGTATAATGTTATGGCTGCAGGCGCAGACATGATGATCCCCTAGGCAACAACCCCGAACTCTTGTTTCAAGAGTAAGCGACTGGTACTATGGGGGGTGGTAAGGTTAGCGGCCATATTGATCCTCCCCCCCATAAAGCCCTAGAATGCGGCAGATTTATCACCCACACGGGACCTAATGGCTTAGCAACAGGAATTGGCCGCCAGCGGGAATCTTGGCTTGGAGCGGTTGTAAATCCAGGGAGCAAAAACGGAACAAGCTATCGAAGGGATGGAAAGACAATCGTGGGAAGCAGGGAGAGGTTTTGATCGGGGTCAGATGAGTGTCCCGATATGCTAGCTCCAGAGATCGGAGGAATCTCAGGGGAACGATATTTGGAGTGGTTATTTCTCCAACACCTTTGTCATCAACAGGTTGTAAATGAGCAGGTTGCTTCGATCTGGAGATGAAACATTCACGGATTGTCTGGAAATCAACGCGAAGGGCGGAAATCACCCCTATAACATACTGAAATAAGAGCTGGAAAGCAGGGAATCGTTTCTCAGGGCAAACTATCCAAATGAATAGATACAGTGGGAAGGCGATCTTCCAGGATAGCAATAGGAGGATGGAAGAAGTCAACTGAGAAGGCAAAGGAACGGCAAGGCCAGTGTCTAGCCTCCCGTTCTGCAGCTTATATCCCCTTGAGGGAAAGGAAGGGCGGCAGGTATGTACGAGCGTTTTACTGATCGAGCACGCAAGGTGATGCAGTTGGCCAATCAAGAGGCTCAACGCTTCAATCACGAGTACATTGGAACGGAGCATATCCTGTTGGGACTGGTCAAGGAAGGCTCCGGTGTGGCCGCCAATGTCTTGAAAAACCTGGACGTGGATTTGCGGAAGATCCGCACGGAGGTGGAGAAAATTGTGCAGCACGGCCATCAAGGCGGCGAACAAGTCGTCATGGGTCGGCTGCCGCACACCCCGCGTGCCAAGAAAGTTCTTGACTATGCCCTGGAGGAAGCTCGCAACCTCGGCCACAACTATGTGGGAACTGAGCACCTTCTGCTGGGGTTGCTACGCGAGCAGGAGGGTGTCGCTGCCCAAGTGCTCATGAATTTGGGTCTGAAACTGGAAGATGTTCGCGAGGAAGTTCTCAATCTGCTGGGTCATAACATGCCAAACGAAAATGAACCGGGAATCGGAAGTGGTGGCGGCGCTTCGGAACGCGGAGCGGCTGCCCGAACTCGTTCAAAAACCCCTGCTCTGGATAGCTTCGGTCGTGACTTGACCGAGTTGGCTCGCCAGGGCAAGCTCGATCCTGTCATTGGCCGCACCAACGAGATCGAGCGTGTCATTCAGATTCTGTCCCGGCGGCAGAAAAACAATCCCGTGCTTTTGGGTGAAGCAGGCGTAGGGAAAACCGCGATCGTCGAGGGTCTGGCCCAGATGATCGTCGATGGTAACGTGCCGGAATTGCTCCGCGACAAACGGATTGTCGTGTTAGACCTGGCCATGATGGTTGCAGGTACCAAGTATCGCGGCCAATTCGAGGAGCGCATCAAGGCCGTCATGAATGAAGTGCGCCGGGCCAAAAATGTCATTCTGTTCATCGACGAGTTGCACACGCTGGTCGGTGCGGGTGGAGCTGAAGGAGCCATTGACGCCTCGAATGTACTCAAACCTGCCTTGGCGCGTGGTGAAATTCAATGCATCGGGGCGACGACCCTCGATGAGTTCCGCAAATACATCGAGAAGGACCAGGCTTTAGCCCGCCGCTTCCAATCGATTATTGTCAATCCGCCGACTATGGCGGAAGCGGTGGAAATCCTCAAGGGACTGCGCGACCGTTACGAATCCCACCACCATGTGCAGATTACGGATGCTGCTCTCAAAGCGGCGGTGGAGTTGTCGGAGCGCTACATCACAGGCCACTGCCTGCCGGACAAGGCCATTGACGTGATCGACGAGGCCGGGGCGCGAGTGCGTCTGCGGGCTATGACCCGTCCGCCGGACCTCAAAGAATTGGATGAAAAGATTGAAAAACTCAACGCCGAAAAAGAGGCCGCCGTGATGGAGCAGGATTTCGAAAAGGCTGCCCATCTGCGGGATCAGGCGGAGAAGCTGAAGAAGGAAAAAGAGCGTTTGACACGGGAATGGCGTGAAAAAGCCAAGGAGTCGGAAGCCATCGTCGATGAGGAGGTGGTCGCCGAAGTGGTGTCCAAGATGACTGGCGTCCCCCTCAAGAAGGTCGGCGAGGATGAGACCAAGCGGCTGCTGAACATGGAAGCCGAGTTGCACGCCGCCATTGTCAGCCAGGACGAGGCGATCAAGGCTATCGCCCGGGCCGTGCGTAAGAGCCGCTCGGGCTTGAAAGACCCGAAGCGCCCCATCGGCTGCTTCATCTTTGCTGGTCCTACGGGGGTGGGTAAGACCCTCTTGGCCAAGCAACTGGCGAAATTCATGTTCGGCGACGAGAACAACCTCGTTCAGCTTGACATGAGCGAGTACATGGAAAAACATAATGTCAGCCGACTCGTCGGTGCACCGCCCGGTTACATCGGCTATGAGGAAGGCGGCCAACTTACCGAGAAGATCCGCCGCAAGCCGTATTCCGTGGTCCTGCTTGATGAAATCGAAAAGGCCCACCCCGATGTCTGGAACATGCTGTTACAGATCATGGAGGAAGGGCGGCTCACCGATAACGTCGGCCGCACGATCGACTTCAAAAACACAATCATCATCATGACCACCAACATTGGGGCGGAGTTGATCGTGGCGCAGGATGATATTTCTGCCCCGCTGCTGCGTGGGGTCAAGAAAGACGCGGAAGCCAGCTATCAAGAGATGCAGAAGAAAATCCGCGCCCGCATGGAGAAGGAGTTCCGTCCGGAATTCCTCAACCGCCTTGACGATATTATCGTCTTCCGGCAGTTGACCAAGGACGACCTCAAGCAGATCGTCAACATGGAGCTGGCGAAGGTTGCCAAGCGTCTGGAGGCCAAGAACCTGTCCTTAGAGGTACGCGATGATGCACGCGATTACCTCATCGAAAAAGGTTCCAGCCTCGAATTCGGTGCCCGTCCGTTGCGCCGGGCTATCGAGCAACACCTGGAAGACATGCTGGCCGAGGAACTGCTCAAGGATACGTTCCATCCCGGTGACACAATCGTGGTCAAAGTCGTCGGCGAAGGAGATCAGCGGAAACTCGGCTTTGAAATCAGTCGCAAGGAGTCATCCCCGGAAGCCGTGCCTGTGACGGTAGGCTAAACCGGGACCACCAGCAAACCACGGAATGGTGAGTCTGAGGACGCTTGCCTCATGCAAGCGTCCTCTTTTGTCTATGCGGTGCAACTCCACTTCGTCTATCGGAGATTTTCCAGGGGTCGGGTGGTGAATGGCTAGCGGAGCCGCTACAGTAGCACCAAGGTTGGCAAGTGGAGGAGGTTGGCATGTCCCTAGCCCAACAGTTCCCAGAAATCGTGCGGTGTCGGGAGCCATTGGCTCCTTACACCCATTTGCGCATTGGCGGACCAGCAGATTATCTGGTGCAACCGCGAACGGTGGAGGAATTACGGCAAGTCCTCTTGGCGTGCCGGCAAGCCCAACTCCCCGTACGCATGTTGGGGGGCGGAAATAACCTCCTCGTCCGGGACGATCCGATCGCTGCCGCGGTGATTCGCCTAACAGCTCCGGCGTTTACGGAAGTCCAAGTGCAGGGGAAATATCTTCGAGCAGGAGGGGGCGGATCGCTCTGGCATCTCATTGCCACCTCTGTCCGCGCTGGCCTCACGGGACTAGAAACCCTCGTCGGACTTCGGGGGACAGTGGGAGGAAGCGTTCGCTGCAACGTCGGGGATCGAACCGGAGAGATCGCGACGGTCGTCCGTGAAGTGACCGTCATGACTGAGGACGGTACCATTCACCACCGCCAGCGAGACGATCTCCACTTTGCCGAACATTCCAGTGACATCGATGAACCGGTGATTCTTTCCGTACTCTTTGAGCTAGAGCCGGAGAACACCTCGGCTATTCTCAAAAGGATGCGTAAGGCTTGGATTCTCCGAAAGGCGCAGGAACCGTGGAGTTTCCAAGCAGCCGTCCGCCTCTTTCGGAATCCTCCGGGAAACACCGCAGCCGCTCTCATCGACCGAGCGGGTCTGGCCAAAACACGCATCGGCAGTGCAGAACTGAGCGAACGCAACTCCAACTACGTGGTCGCCCACCCCGGTACCACGGCTGCGGATATTCTGCGGCTGCTCGATATAGTACGGACCCAGGTCAAAGCACGGACTGGCGTCCTGCTGGAACAGGAACTCCATGTGTGGTGACCGTAGTGTCCCGCTGCACAGCTTTCGCACTAGCGCCAGACTCCGACAACAACCGATCCACGCATCCAATCAGCATGAGCGTTTCCCAAAGGAATCATCTTCGAAGGGGAACACAACACGGTGATATGAACCGCCTGCGAGTCTCAAGACGAACTGATGGAACGAAACGTCCTACGCCTGGCCGTCCGCTTCGTTTCCTCATTGTCCTTGCGGGAGGCTGTTTGCTCATCCTGGGATTATTCCATGGGTTTCAGGGAATCCATTCCACCCTGCAACAAAAGATTTCCTCACGAGAACGCTACCTATTTGATTTTCATGCTATCGACTGTCCAACTCCACCAGCTTCCGATCGGCTCAGTTTTCTGGCGGAAGTACGCTATCTTTCACAATATCCTCCTCGGTTTTCTATCCTGTCACCCGATCTGGCGGAGAGTTTGCGGGCGGCATTTGCTTCCCATCCGTGGGTTGCCGAGGTCAGAAGTGTAACGATTGCCTCCGCGTTACCGCGTCAGGTCCATGTGGATCTCCGCTTTCGCACTCCTGTGTTGCAAGTGACTTTGGTGCAAGGCCCACCGCGCTGGGTGGACGAGCAAGGAATACTTCTGCCTCCTTTGAACTCGTATCCGAGCGGAGGCATGCCGGGTGCGGTATTACGTACTCCCCGGCTGCCGCCAGATATTCCGGCTGGGCGGCAATGGGAAGACCCGATTGTACTACAGGCCTTAGCTTTGGTTCAGGCCTATCAGCCCCGGCAATTGGAGTACCGCCAGCAACACTGGGAACTGATCCTCGCAGATGGCCGAATCTTGCATGTGGCGGCTCGAACCTTGGATTGAGAAAGGAGTAGTGACCAGGCGGGGCGTTTACTAGTTCGCTCTTCACACCTTTCTCAATGCAAAACACCGCTCCACTCCGGGAAAGAGTGACAGCGGTGTTTCAACGGAACGCCGAGGCGTTGGTCAGAGTATTCACGGTTGAAAGGGTAAGCGGGTATTTCCTCCTCGGTCTAACTCGGCATCACTTGTCTTGCTTTTCGGGTCTAGAGGATTCCTTCTCGGTGGGTTTGGCCGGTGGCAGCGGAGGTACGGCCTTCCGATCGGAATCCACCTGATCGGCGCGTTCCTTTATAAGTTTTTCCAGGGCTTTCCGTAGCTGTTCGAGCTGTTCGCGATCCACCTGATCGGCGCGTTCCTTTATAAGTTTTTCTAGGGCTTTCCGTAGCTGTTCGCGATCCGCCTGATCCGCGGGGAGTGCCTTTTTGAGTTTTTCAACGGGTACAACTGGGGCTGCTGGCAGCGGAATAGCTTCCACCGCAGGGCCGATCTGAATTTGGATCACGCCTCCCGGTTGGGCAGGAAGCACCGCGGGAGGGACGGCAGGTTGAATTTGCACGGGTCTGGGCTGAATACGGTTAGGAATCGTCGTTCCCCCGGCACCGATCAGTTCGGGTGACGAAAGGATCAGGGTGTCGTCCTTGAATACTTTGAGGTAGGCCGGACTGATGGGTTGGCCCGCGGGAGCGATGAGGACCGTTTCACCTTTCTCCAGGCGTTTAGCGGCTTCCTCGACGCTAACTTTGCGGCCATCCACAGTGGTGATGGTAAGGTCCTTGACTTGGCCCAACTCGACAGTCTCATGGCGGCGAAGATTGCGGATAATGACAGCTCGGCCTGCTGCTCCGGGTTGGGCAGGGGCTATCGGTTGAGCTACCTCCACTTTTTCCTCCCGTGCTACCTGGACCATGACCTTGCCGTTCGCATCAGCCTTGAGGAACAGCAACACCGGCGCTGGGCCAGTCGGAGCGGGCGTCACATTAGGCGGGGGAGGAGGAACGGGCGCCGCGACACTCAACGCAACTCCTGCTAGGATACTGTACATGATTCTGCCTCCGAAAGTATATGAGCCTGCTGTATCCAACGCACGACCCCTCATTACAAACAAGACGATTGACACCGGAGGGGCTAACCCGGAACGCCTGCTCTATCCACTACCGATCATACCGGAGTTTGTAAGGAGCTGACAATAGACCCTATGTAACAATCTAGCGGCAAGTAACCCCCCGTATATCCACGAACGCAATTGGGCGAAGGAGCTGCGGTGGGATGGAGTAATGCTCTGCGCTCGGTTTTTGGTACGAAAGTTGTAGGATGTTCCGTGGGAAATTATGGCATCGTGCATGGAGATGGCATCGTACATGGAGGCAGTTTGAAGGGTGAGCGCTTGAGGAGTTGTCCCGCCAGTTCCATCCGCAACAAAGATCGGGCAGAATTAATCTGAATCTGAAAGTGGTTGGTGGAATTGCGATGTGCGGGAGTGACCAAGTCAGACCTGTGGAGTGGGTCAAAATGACCCATTCGTGGGTAACTAAAGAGAGGAATCCTCCATGTCCATTTGGGAAGGGGAACGATTTCGAGATCGTCGACAAGCTGGCCAATTGCTGGCCGAGCAGTTACGTGCGGTGCCATTGGTTCGTCCTGTGGTACTAGCAATTCCTCGCGGGGGTGTTGTCGTGGGAGCAGCCCTGGCGCAAGCCTTGGGAGCCGAGCTGGATGTTATTCTGTCCCGCAAACTGCGGGCGCCCTTTCAGCCGGAATATGCCCTAGGGGCCATCGCTGAGGATGGCAGTATCATCCTCAACCCCGATGCTCTGCATCTGATCCGTGACATCGAGGAATACCTAGAAGCAGAGAGGCAGTACCAATTGCAGGAAATTGCTGAGCGTCAGAAGTTGGTTCGGGCGATTCGTCCTGCCGCGGAGGTGGAGGGGCGTTCTGTCGTCATCACGGATGATGGTGTCGCCACAGGTTCCACCGCCTTGGCCGCTTTGCAAACTGTCCGGGCACGCCATCCCCGCGAATTGATCCTCGCTGTACCTGTAGGTCCTCCGGAACGGCTGCGGGCCTTGGCACGTCACTGTGACCGGATTGTTTATCTCCTCGCTCCGGAGGATTTTCAGGCAGTGGGCCAATACTATGTCCACTTCGAACCAGTGGACGATGCAGAAATGGTTCAAATCCTTCGTTCCGCCCAGCAGAACCACCGCTCCCAAAACATGACGGGCGATGTTGGATGATCAGTTCACCTGGCATTTCGTTCTCGGTTACGTGGGTTCAATGGGAATCTGATGGTAGTGCAAGGGATTCAGAAAGCCAAACACTAGTTGAGTGACTGCGTTTTTCACCATCTGCCTGAACTCTCGCGGATTCAAGCACTGCGCAAGGTTTGCGAAGCGGTTGAGTGCTGGCAGGGTAATGTTGCCACGCAGATCACGAAGTACAATGATAGCGTTATTGGGTGTTTCACAAGATAAGACGGTGGAGCACGAGAACGAAAAGGAGATGTAGCCATGCGTACACTTCTAGCCTTGGGCGGTAGTGCGGTCCTGCTATTGGGGATAGCATCTTGGGTTGAAGCAGTGCAAGGGGGGAAGACCTATGACTTGCGCGGTCCCGCTCCCCGCAAAGGCCTAACTTTAGAGACCAACACCACCCTGAGAATCAAAGACGCGGATACCACGTTGAAAGTCATGGGGCAGTCTTTGAAGATGAAAATGTCGATGACGATGGTCAGCGAAGAAGAGCAGAAAGTTCTGGAAGTTCAGGGGCGTGAAGTGACTAAGTCCCAGGCTCATATTCGCAAGGAGCGGGCCATCATCAAGTCCGATTTTGGCGGAGGCATGGAAGTCACTCAGCCGACCGAGTTGGAAGGCCAAACGGTTATCAGTGAATTGGTGGGCAAGGGAAAATGGAAACACCGGCTGGTGGACGCCCAACCGACCGAAAAACAAAAGAAGGAGTTGGATAATCGGATTGGCCTCGAAAACGACGATGATTTGTATCCGGCGGAGAAAGTGGCGGTAGGACATGAATGGGAAGTCCCAGCCGAGGCCCTGCGGAAACTCTTCGGGAACGCGATCGTCAATGTAAGCGGAAAAGTGAAACAGAAGTTCGTCAAAGTGGAGACGGTCGATGGCGAAGAGTGCGCCGTGATCGAATCCCAAGGTAAGATCCGAGGTAAGATGAAAAACGAGGACGGCGAACCCACAATCGATGTGGAAATGGAAATGCGAGGGAGAGCTTGGCGTTCGCTCCGCACAGGTGTGGAAATCAAAGGCGAATTCAGCGGCAAGATCACCCTTGCCGGCACGCAGAAAGTGGACGACGCGGAAGTGGAAATCGCAATGAGCGGCCCATTCAGCGGGGAATCGCGTACTAAGGTATTCCGCGCGGAGTGATCGTTACATTCGGGGCTTCTCTTTTCCCTCCGTTGGTACGAATGGGGGGAGGGATGGGTCAAGGTAGCTGTTCGCTTTCCCAGCAGAGTTGGGAACACGCAGGACTCGCATCGCAGCCAGAGTGCGGACCACGGTTTGTAACCGCACGGTTATATTGCTGATATGACCACTCCTGCTAGCTTGACGTGCCCTTATTGCGGCTATCGCTGGGAACATCCCGGTGCACGGCCCGTGACGCCGGAAGACTGGCGTGCTGCGTGTCCCTCCTGTCGGATGGCTAACGAGAGTACTCGCCAACCCCCTGAAGAGGCCCGGCAGCCGGCTTCAGGCACTGGGGTTGTTCCGTCCCAACTGGTTCCAGGCCAAGTGGTCGCCGGCTTTGAAATCTTGGAGGAGATCAACCGGGGTGGGATGGGAGTTATTTACAAAGCGCGGCAATTGGCCATGAATCGCCTCGTGGCCCTGAAAGCCATCAATGCCGCCAAGCTGCACCAGCCTACCGTCCGCGCCCGCTTCGAGTTGGAAGTCAAAGCCGCTGCTCTGCTTAATCATGTCAACATCGTAACAGTCTATCAGGCGGACCTCGATGGCCCCTTTCCCTACCTAGCTATGGAGTATGTGCCGGGGATTGATCTGCTCCGGTTGGTCCGGCAACAAGGCCCTGTGCCTGTGCTCGACGCGGTATATTACATCCGCCAGGCCGCGGAAGGATTGCAGCATGCCCACGAGCGTGGATTGATCCACCGGGACATCAAACCGAGCAATCTCATGGTCACTCCGGCACCCCTAGGTGCCCCGGAGTTGAAGGGACGCTTACCCCGTGTCAAAATTCTGGACATGGGTTTAGCACGAGTGGTAGCGCCGGATGGAACCGACTCCGAAGCCGGCATCTCTCAACCGGGGGTATTTCTGGGAACGCCTGACTATGTCTCCCCCGAGCAAGCTGAGGATGCTCAGCAGGCCGATATTCGGTCCGATATTTTCAGTTTGGGGGCGACTTTTTATTTCCTTCTCACAGGGAAAGTTCCTTATCCCGGTCGCACCTTAGTGGAGAAAGTCCGCAAAGCCTTAAGCGGTCCGCCCTCGCCACGCTCCCTACGTCCCGAGGTTCCTCCGGTCGTAGATGTGGTCGTGCGGAAAATGCTGGCCCCAGAACCACGCCGCCGGTACCAAACCCCCGCGGAATTGGCTGCCGCTTTAGACCGGATCTTGCGTGGAGAAAAGGTCCAGGTAGAAGAGACACCGGAGGTCTTCGCCGTTTCGCCTCTGCTTGCCGAAGTGGTGGCCCATAAGGGAGCCATCCGGGCCTTGGCCTTCCACCCGGATCGGAAAACGCTCCTGAGTGTCGGAGATGACGGTGCATTGACTTTCTGGGATTCGGTGACGCTGACAGCGCGGCAGACCTTCCAGGGTGATTTCGGGGTCGTGGAACAGATCGCTATCGCTCCCAACGGCCGGTGGGCCGCCACCTGTGCCATTCGCTTGACACCCGAAGAAATCGGAGTGCAGCTCTGGGATTTGCAAAGTGGTCAGGCACGCCGCCGTCTCCGAGGACCGACGGATAATGTCCTGTCGCTGGCTATTTCACCCGATGCAACAACAATCGCCGCTGGAACACATGATGGATTCCTCTGGGTTTGGTCCGTCGATCCCAAAGGACCGCAAACTTACTGCTTGCGCGGCCACGAAGGCCCAGTAACAGGGCTATGCTTTGTCGGGGTGGACTCGCTTCTCTCTGTAGGACATGACGGTACCTTACGCCAATGGGACCTCACGACAGGTCAACTCAAAGCGAGCAAAGCAATCGAAGCGGGTCCTCTGCGTGCTCTGGCCTTTGCCCGCAAACGCGTGGCCTTGGCGGGAGACCAACTGGTCCTGCGCCGTCCCGACAAAACTTTCATCCATCTTCCGGGACATACTCCTCCTGTTCTCAATGTCGTACTCAGCGATGATGGCAAGGTTCTCCTGAGTGCGGGACATGACGACACTGTGCGTGTATGGAGCACCGATGAAGGTACGGAAGCGGCATGTTACCCTGGCCACACCGGACCGGTGCGTGCGATTGCCCTTGCCCCTGATCGTTCTGCTGCCTTCAGTGGGGATGCCGCTGGGCGGCTTCGCCGTTGGCGCCTGCCTATCATCTAGCACCCCCAAGGGATGGACTTCACGTCGCTTCCATTTTTCCTTACTCAACCGCGCCCCGCAAATATCCCTGCACGAGGAGCCGTGATTACTCCAGCAGCCTTCCTTGAGAGAACGTTGACAGTTATCAGTTCTTGTTCCTGTTCTCGTTGATTATTACTGATAATGTATGCACAATTGCAGTTCGAATCTAATGTGATACCCTTGTGGGACAAAGGCTTTGATCAGTCCGGCCAGCTCCAGGGTTCTGCTCCAGCTCGACTCGCAAGTGCTGGCAAATAAGCCTCTGCCGTGTAAGGCAGGAACCGTACCGACCCGTCTGCTGCGGTAAAATTAGCTCCCCCGCTGTGCAAGCTCCAAAAGTGGAACATATGGCAAGGATTGTCGAGTTGATCTGCCCGAAAGTGGTAAGGTCCTGGTGGACAAGGGTAACGCATGCCTAACGCGTTCAACTCCCGGACCCCTAAGATCATCTCTGCGGACCCCGTTTTGTTCTGTCCCCATCCGCGATACCACCACCCAAAGCGAAAATCAAAAGAAGGCGGACGCTCCCCCACCAAGATCGTATTGTTCAAACCATCTCGAATGTCTCCAAAGCATAGTTGTAAGTCGCTAAAAAGAGTTCCATCTGGATTCAAATGATCTTGCCCGATCACACCTAAATAACTGGTAAAGGCGTATTGATAATTCCCCATGGTTACCGCCTGTTGAACGCGGGGATCACTGGGACAAACATAGACGCGAATGACTGTGGCCAAAATCGGCAGATGGGCAGGATGGCCATAAAAGTTGTCAGGATGAGGGTCGGTAGCAAAAGCTTGTTCAATCTGACGCCAGAGCGGCTCTTGTTCGATGTATGGTAGAATACGCCTTGTCCATCCCAGATAACGATAGCGATTACCGTCTACCCTCATACTATGACCAGAGGCGTATCCATGTGGGAGAAAAAGGTTGTGGGCTAATGATCAGGCCAGTACCGTCCCAGATAGCCAGTAAATCTGCTAGTGGTAGGCGTTGTTTTTCGAGTGGGGGGTCCACAATCCAAGCGTGATTGCCATCGACGCCTAGGAACAGCAGCCAATGCGCATAAGGACTACCGGGGCCAGGACGTTTGACGTGCAAGATCATCGGATGCTGAGAGGCACGCAAGCTCGAAATCGATAGACCCTCCATGGGGATGGCGTAAGCCCCATGATCTTCAACGAGCAGCTTGAGTTGCTCCATAGTACTACCTTCCCAGGAAGATATGTATTTCTGATCGAGAAATTTTTCAAAATCTACAGGAATATTATAGCTGTTGAGAGTGATATAAACACAATACAGACCGCAATATGGGCCGGAGGCCTGAGTCAAAAAGTTATCATCTGCCCTGGCTATTGTTGAGGGTGTGACTGCCAGTAACGTTACAGTTACGAAGCCAAGGAAGCTAGAAAAAGAGGTCTTACTTGGCAAAATATGTTTACTTTGGAAGGCAATTGCACGAGTATGTATACCAGCGGCGCCAGTCATGATCATAGGTCCTTGCACATTAGGTATTTCCTCGGCGACGGCGGTAGAGGATAGCAGCGAGGGTCAGGGTCAGGACAAGAAAGATGAGGATAACGACGAGTCCTCGGCTCCAAAGACTTCCTCCTTCAAAATGAGCACCCGTTAGTTTTTCCAGAACCCCCTGGGGAACCTTTTTGACGATTTGCCCATCACGCCAGATGTACTCAATACCCTCCAGTGTTTTCATAGAGTCGGTATCTTTGTCGTATCTGAAGATAGAGATAGGTGTATCATTTGGTATATCAATCTTGATGGGGATATTATGATTGAGACTGATATTTTCTATCTTATAGTGAGTTTCCTCAAGAACACGCTGTCCGTTATTATGATATCTTTCTAATTTACTGTGTATACTAGTAAATGTCAATTTTCCATCAACAATCTTGAATTCATCATAGTTAATCAACTCCGTCTCGTAGTTTAAGGAGGATTCGGGGTAGTCAGGATTGTCTTTCCATGACATCATGAATATGGGAGTATTAGGCTTATACCAGTGATGCTGCTTTGAAATACGATTAATACTTTTTATCAAATATCTATTATTATGCAATATTATGTTTATCTTATATTCTCCATAATTGTCGTTATGTAATATGTTTATATCCTTAATTTTCATATTGACATTCTGAATTATTTTGTCAATATGTTTATATATTACCTCGCAAAGTGAGTTCGTTTCATACAAGTTAGGTATATATCCATAGATACATGCATAGTTGCTTAACAATAAATTCTTTCTGAGTTCCCATGAAGAATATGTGGTGTTTTGTTCTTTATCTGTACCAGAAAATTCCGTTCTTTTTATGATCACTTTTTTATCATCTCCTAGTATCTCCACATGTTCTTTGAGATTAATCTTTTTCCCTTCAAAATATCTTTGACCAATTGTTTCCTCATTTATCTGATATCTTGGATACCTTACGTTTAAGGTACATCGACTGTGAGCCGTGGGAACATGGCGTTCTGGCCATCTTGGTGTATCAAAATACATCTTCGTAACTACAGAGTAGTGCGCATTTTTATAAATCTCAAATGGCTCACATATTATATTTAAAAAATTAGATTTTTCACTAGAATAAATATATGTATCATAATATTGGTATATATTAGTTTTTATAGATATTAGAATTGTTAATACCGACAAAATTATAAGTTTATACATATTATATTCCTCTAACTGCTAGGTGCATTGTTTACTAAGGAATAACTGGATTGCATTTCTCATAACTTAACCTATCTTGTCTTTTATGTTTGCATGTTCCCTTAGGAGACTGGCATGCAGATCCTCCATTCTCTGCATCGCATAGTAACGTTAACTTGATTCCTGGATTTGGTTTTGCACATGCTCTGTAGCTCAATGTACATGCTACTCCTTCTTTTGCTGGTTCACAAGGTGCCGTTACGAGGCCTGAAGTGTTACAATTGGGCAGAACTGGGACGGGATCTGCCTCGCTGCCGATAAGGCGTTTGAGGCACGGCTCACCGACCACCTTCGGGCCAGCATCGTACAAAGCTAACAGCACAACCCCACTCGCTAACACGATTTGACCAGCTTTGCTGAACATAGGCACTCCCCCTGGGCTGATGTGTAGTAGTATCTCTTTGGCCCCTTTTCCGTTTCCCCCTTACTTATTCGCCCCGTGCCCTGCTCCCCACCAATCTACAGAATCAGGGGGAATCAGGGGGAATCAGGGGAAATCAGGGGGAATCAGGGGGAATCAGGGGGAATCAGGGGGAATCAGGGACTTCCGCTACAACATACCAAATCGAATTGGAACCTGTCAATCCCAAAATGAAATTTTTTACGACTCTGTTGCACGTAGTGGTAGCTCGATAATCTCCCCAACAATCAGAGGATAGCACGATCGAAACATGGAATTTGAGTGAACGCTATGCGTGTGGGAGCGGTGTTCCGGTGATCGTGAATGGAGGCGAAATGAAGGGCGTGAGGGCCACACTGCGTGTTGACCACGTCGAGGGTATGGGAGAGGGCAATGGACCTTCGATTGTCATCGAATAGAGAGGGGGTTGTGCAATCGGCGGATCGCAGCTCCGTCAGGAGGACGCCGACGTGGAAAGGAGCGAACCCTTGAGGGCGTGCCTGCCAAAGCTGGTTGACAGCTCGGAGAATGGCGGGAGTATCCTGGGCATGTGGGATGCGGCAGGCCCAACTCCAGCGGCGGCGGCTGACGGGACGTTTTGAGTCCAGGAAAGTGAGATGGATGCTGACACAGCCTGCACAGTAGCCTTCCTTGCGAAGACGAGCGGCCGCTTTGTGGGTGAGACGCGTCAGGACGCCATAAGCGTCGCTGTCGTTGCGCAGGGGCGGTGGCAAAACGTGGGAGTGGCCCAGACTCCGGCGGGCCGTGGAGAGGTCTTCATCCTCACCCCCGTGGAGGAGGCGGTGCCAACGCTCGCCTATTTTTTTGCTTTTCCAGACGGCACTCAGTGTGGCAAGAGGAGCGGCACAAAGCTGGCGGACGGAGGTAATGCCGAACGAGTGCAAACGGCGCAGCATGCGCGGCCCGATACCGGGAAAATCCGTCAACTGCAGGGAGTGTAAGGCATGGGGCAGGTCGGCGGCGGTGAGCAGAGTCAAGCCATCGGGCTTGCGCATGTCAGCAGCTACTTTGGCCAGCAGCGTGTTGGGGGCGATACCAATCGAGCAAGTCAGACATTCGCCTACGCGAGTGCGGATGGCCTGCTTGATGGCGTTAGCTAGGGCAAGTGCCTGTTGAGGGGACCGTTCGTTGAGACCGAGAGAGCAAGTCATTTCGTCGATGGATAGCACTTTTTCTATGGGAAGCACCGTCTCGACAGCGTCTAGGATACGCTGATGAAAGAGGACATAGCGGCGGTGGCGTGCCAAGCGGAAAACCAGAGAAGGGCAAAGCTGCCGCGCTTGCCATACGGGAGTGCCCGTGCGGACACCATAGCGCTTGGCTTCATAACTGGCCGCGATGCAGCAGGTGGTGGGGGCATCGGTCGGAATGACGGCGACGGGCCGGCCCCGCAAGGTGGGATCGTCCTGTTGCTCGATGCTGGCGAAAAAGGCATTCATGTCAATGAAAAGCTTGCGGAGAGTCATGGCGATGGCCTTTCCAGTAGGATAATGGACTATAATCCACAATGAACTTATGACACTATGAACAACAGCACAATGTCGGTAGGCGTGACAGGGGGGCGGAGGGGTGCAGGAAGGTGAAATAGTAGCGGTTTGGTGAGTCATGCAGTTGTCTTGACTACGGATCATGCGGTCTCTAGATCAAGCAGGGAGAAGCCTCGATCAGGTCGAGGTTGTTTTTTACCGGGGCTTGTGAAAAGATTCACAAAGATAAGCCGAGGTAACCAGGGGATACGGTTGTGGTGATCCCAGTGCAGACACCGGCAGGCCTGGAACCGGCATTTGATCTGTCGGCTTACTATCCCATACTGCTGTATGCGGTGGTGGTGTTGCTTTTCGCTGCGGGGACATTAGCGGCCTCGCATTTGTTTCCCCTCAAGCCGCGCAAGCCCACCGGGATCAAGCGGATGCCTTACGAATCCGGCATGGATCCTGTAGGGACAGCCCGCTTGCAATTCGACGTCAAGTATGCCATGGTTGCCATCATGTTTGTGATCTTTGACGTCGAGTTGCTGTTCTTGTATCCCTGGGCCGTGGTGGCGTTCGGAGAGGAAAGCTCGGCTTCCTGGCGCGCGGCGTTTGGGTCAACGGCTCTGGCTGCCGTGGCAGTGTTTCTGGCGGTGCTGGCTTTGGCCTATTACTACGAATGGCGCAAGGGGGCTTTCACATGGCGCTGACAAGTTGGCTACCCGATGTCCTGGTGAGCCGGATCGATTATCTGGCCAGTTTATTGCGGAAACACAGTCTCTGGCCGATGCCATTTGCCACAGCATGTTGTGGTATCGAATTGATGGCCACGGCGAGCAGCCGTTATGACATCGCGCGGTTCGGCAGCGAAGCGATGCGGTTTTCTCCCCGACAATGTGATGTCATGATCGTGGCCGGACGGGTCGTGATGAAGATGGTCCCAGTCATGCAACGCATCTGGCTGCAAATGCCGGAACCGAAGTGGTGTATCAGCATGGGTGCCTGTGCCAGTTCGGGAGGAGTGTTCGACACCTATGCGACGGTTCAGGGGATTGATCGCTTTATCCCTGTGGATGTGTACATTCCGGGTTGTCCGCCACGGCCGGAACAGCTAATTCGAGCCATTCTCGATTTGCAGGAAAAGATTCAAAAAACAGGTACCATTGATGGGCGGGAGTTCACCCACCGCGAAAGCTATGAGGGACCGACGGCCTTGGCATGCGAGTTGGCAGCAGAAAAGACTATTGTAGCTCCGGGAGACTATCGAACGGCTAGCCGATTGCGAGTGCCACTGAACTGAATGGATACTACAGTCCCCTGAGGCATGCCGGCAGGCAGACACCGCTAGTTTGTATTCTCCGGAGAGACGATCACAGGAGCCACCGCCGTGCCTGTCAATTTCGATGCCTTGCGACACCGTTTCGGGGAGGTATTTACCACCAGTCAGTTCCGGGACAATCGCCGATTGATCCTTCCTGCTGTCCATGCGCCGCACGTGTTGCTTCCGTTGCTCCAGTGTTTGAAAGAAGAGTATGGCTTCGACATGCTCGCCGAGTTGGGGGGGATTGACTATTTGGGTTATCCCCAAGCGCAAGACCGCTACGCCGTTGTTTATGGTTTGACAAATACGCAGACAGGTGAACGTTTGTTTGTAAAAGCCTATGCCAATGATCCCCAACCGGAATTGCCCTCTGTGACAGGATTGTGGCGTGGTGCTAATTGGCTGGAACGTGAAGTGTATGACATGTATGGGATTCGCTTTATTGGGCATCCGGATCTGCGTCGGATCCTGATGCCGGATGGATTTGAAGATCATCCGCTGCGCAAGGACTATCCGCTTCGAGGTTATGGAGAACGGCACAACTTTTCACCCGTGAGTCGGGCCGAGAGTTGAAACGCGCTCTTCAGACCTTCGATTCCAAGCAGCCACAGTTCTGAGTGGGGAATACGACGATGCCATTGACCGCTATAACTCCAGCCGATGAAGACCTAATCGGTGCGGATCGCGAGTATTTGTACACTCTCAATTTCGGGCCGCAGCACCCTGCGACCCACACCACATTACGCCTAATACTGACCTTGGATGGAGAGACGGTCGTTAAAGCTGTGCCAGATATCGGTTACCTCCATTCTGGATTCGAGAAGCTTGGTGAAGACCTGGATTATAATCAATATATCACCATTGTCGATAGAATGAATTATATATCTCCAGTAGCGAATGAAATTGCTTGGCATCATACAGTGGAAAAACTTCTCGGCATCGAAATTACTCCCCGCTGCAAGTATATTCGGACAATATTGGCGGAGTTGGCGCGGATATCGGATCATTTGTTATGTATTGGAGCTGCCGCTTTGGATCTTGGTGCCCTCACAGCCTTTCTGTATGCATTCAATCAACGTGAGGCGATTTACAATATTATTGAGACGGCCAGCGGCCAGCGCTTCCATCCGAGCTTCACGCGTGTGGGTGGATTGGCCGCGGATGTCGGCGACGAATGGATTGCCCAAGTTCGACAGTTTGTTCGTACATTCCCTAAGGCTCACGCTGACATTAGTCGGTTGCTGAACCGCAATCGCATTTTTCTGGATCGCACCCGTGGCATCGGAGTGCTCACGAAAGAAGAGGCTATCAACTTCAGTTGTTCTGGTCCGGTGGCGCGTGCTTCTGGAGTTGTGCGAGATTTACGCAAAGACGAACCATACCTGGCATATGATGAGCTTAATGGTTCTTTCAAAGTTATTTGTGCTAAGGAAGGTGATTGTTATGCGCGCTATCTTGTGCGTATGGAAGAGATGATAGAATCCCTCCATATTATTGAGGCGGCAATTGAGAACATGCCGAGTGGTCCGGTTAATGTAGATGTCAACGAAAAGATGACAATCCCAGATAAGACTGCTGTTTATCGCAGTATTGAAGGATTGATTCAACATTTTGAGTTATTCATGTGGAATCGGAGATGGGAGACACCGGTAGAGGAAGTCTATGGTGCTAATGAGACAGCGAATGGTGAGCTGGGTTTCTACATTGTGGCTGACGGCAGCGGTCGCCCCTGGCGTGCTCGGACCCGGCCGCCCTCTTTCATCCATTTTGCCATTTTCCCCCACCTAATCGAAGGACATCTGATCTCAGATGTGCCCGCCGTCCTGGGTAGCTTAAACATAATTGCTGCAGAGTTAGATCGTTAGTTTTTTGCCTTCCATTACTCTTGTGGGATGATAGGAAATAGCCAGCAGGAGATATATATGACAATCCTGACACAAGAGTTGAGAGACAAGATACTATCTTATGTCCCTAAATATCCGAACAAGCGGGCTGTGACATTGCCAGCGCTACATATTGTTCATGATGCTCTCCGTCATGTTCCTCATGAAGCGATAGTGGAGATCGCAGAACTACTGGAGCTACACCCGTCCGAAGTATATGACACGATGACTTTCTACGAATTTTTCAAAGGTGAAGGAGAGCGATTAGGAAAGACCCGTTTGTGGATATGTCGGGGCTTGGCATGTATGCTACGTGGAGCTTACGAACTGATTGAGCAGGCTGAACAATACTTGGGTATTCGATGCGGCCAAACAACCCCGGATGGCCAAGTAACATTGGAATTTGCAGAATGTATAGGTGCTTGCGATGGTGCTCCCGCTTGCTTGCGAAATGATGTACACGTAATGAACATGAATGTAGAAAAATTGAATAATTTATTGAGAGAATTGAAAAATTTGTAGCCATATTAGTGCATTTGGAATACTCTATCATAAAGTTAGTCATAGCTATGGTTTCTACTATGAATTATGAGCCTGTATTATTGGCCCGCATCAACAAGCCTCGAAGCCAACAATTGGAAGGGTACCGCCAGGACGGCGGTTACGAGACATTCGCTCGGGTGTTGCGCGAGATGAAGCCAGAGGAGGTGGTAGCCCGAGTCAAGGAATCTGGCTTGCGCGGACGAGGCGGCGCTGGCTTTCCAACGGGTATCAAATGGGCCTTCTTGCCCAAAAACCATCCCGGTCCTGTCTACTTGGCAGTCAACGCTGATGAATCTGAACCATGTACATACAACAATCGCATTCTCATGGAAAAGGATCCACATCAAGTGTTGGAAGGTGTATTAATTAGTAGCTATGCAATTCAAGCACGTGTTGCTTTTTTCTACATCAGATATGAATACGGAGATGCGTACAGGATTCTTCACGAATCCATAGATGAATTATACCAATCCGGTCTTTTGGGTCAAAATATTCTAAACAGTGGATATAGTTTGGATATTGTCTTGCATCGTGGTGCAGGGGCTTATATTTGCGGCGAGGAAACGGGATTGATCGAATCGCTGGAGGGAAAACGGGCTTGGCCTCGAATCAAGCCGCCATTTCCTGCTGTAGAGGGGGCGTTTCGTAAGCCGACGATTGTCAACAACGTTGAAACACTGGCCTGCGTGACGCAGATCATGCGGCGGGGGGTCGAGTGGTTTCGCTCCCTAGGAGTGCCACCGGATCCCAAGAATCCCCGTGACCTCGGTAGTTACGGACCGAAGCTCTATACGCTCGCAGGTCATGTGAATGAACCTAAGTGTGTGGAACTGCCTATGGGAGTTACTGTACGTGAACTGGTAGAAAGATATGGTGGCGGAGTGTGGAAAGGACGTAAGGCAAAAGCAGTTAATCCCGGTGGTATTTCTATGGGTTTTTTACGCTGTGATCTTCCATTGAAGAATGGCGAAGGTACAGAATACGACATTCCTTTGGACTTCAACGGTCCCGGCCGCGCCGGTTGCTTGGGATTGGGGACGGGGGCCGTCACTGTCATCGATGACCAAACGAGCATGATTGACGTCGTGCACAATGTCTGTCAGTTCTTCAGTCATGAGAGTTGTGGTCAATGTACACCCTGTCGGGAAGGGACGGGATGGATGCTGAAGATCATGGAACGGTTGCGTCGGGGCCGCGGCCGGCGAGAAGACTTGGATATTCTCTTGGATGTAGCCGAAAGAATTGGGATCATACCAGGGACGACGATCTGTGGCCTGGCGGATGGCGCTGGCTGGCCAGTCAAGACGGCGATCCGCAAGTTCCGGGATGAGTTCGAGGCAGCGATCCGAGAAGGAAAGGTGAGCCGGTATGTCCGTCCGCTGGAGGTCGTCGCCACGCATTGAAGTGGAAGGGCATCAGTAGCGACGGAAACAACGTCGCGGGAGGGCGCCATGAAACCCGGAGTGAAAGGGGCGTTGAATGTGGGGGGAGTTGTCCTGGGAGTGATGTTGATTTTGTCCGCTGGCTGTCACAAGTCCAAACCGAAGCCTCCCGACACTCCACCGCCGCCTGCGGTCTCAGCCCACAACGATTCCCAGGACGCCGCAGCGAAGAAGGCCGGATCAGGGGATGAAACACCAGGCGGTGGCCTCATTTACCCGGCAGGAGGTGTTGGAATTGTCACTCCCGGCGTGATTGGTGGCGGAGGTGGAGGTGCCATCCAGGCGGTCCGCAAAGCAGCGCGGCGCACCCAGGCTCGCAATGAATTGCATAACTTGGGCCTGCTCATCGAGCAGATGCGAGATCCATTCGGCAAAATGCCCACGCGCGAACAAATCCTCCAAGAGTTGCAGCGAAGTTATCCTCAGTTGTATCAGGCGATTCAGGAGGGGTCCTACATTCTCACGGGTACCACCGACGGCAGCGGTGTATGGGCCTACGAAGTGGAAGCCGACATCCGCCCTGGACTAGCAGTGATCGGTGGACGAGTGACCTCCATCAGCCCCGAGGAACTCGCCCGCTACCTGCGGCGCTGATAGGAGGGCATGCCATGATTCCAGTCCATTTGCGATGGGAGTACCGGGTGGGAATATGGATGATGGTAGTTCTGTTGTGTGGTACGACGAGCTGCCAGCGTAAAGTGCGGTTGACCGGCCCTTCTGCGGACGGCTCGATTGCAGAAACATCAAAAACAGGGAAGGGAAGTGGTGATGAGGAGGTGGGTCGATTATCCATATCCGAACCAGGGACTGGACCATCCTCTTTCAATTCGTCGAAAGGGCAAGAACAACAACCCAATTGGATCGGCGATCCACGCTATGTTCGGGAGAGGAATCCTGCTCGTGTCAAGGGAAGCGGTGGAACCGGAACAGGTCGGATGGAGCAACCAGCCGGAACAGCCGGAGCCACGACAGTTGGCGGCTCGCCGCCAGTAGCGCCAGCCTTGCCTACGGTTCCGGCCAATAACGACGCCGTTCGACCTGTGACGTCGGTAAGACCGGCTGTGACACAAGCGGATATGCAGGAGGTATGGATTTATATGGAGAATGCCTCGGCTGTGAGTGGTCGCTTGCCGCCTCCCGCTGAGGTGTACGCGGCCCTGGTTCAGACCCAAGCTAAGGCAGCCGAGTTGGTGCGCAGCGGTGCCATTATTTTGACGGGGGCGAAAAACCGCGAGAGTGTCTGGGCATTTGAAACCGCGGCCTTGCAGCACGGCGGCTGGGTGGCGGGGCCAAGTGGCGTGGAGAACGTGTCGGCATCTGAATTGAAACGCCGTCTGGTTCAGACACGTTAGCACTATCGGAGTATCGCCAAAAGTCCGAAGAGGCGCCTTGTAAATCATTCCCAAGGGACCGTAGCGATGCCTGTTTACGTCAATGACAAGCCAGTGGAGTTGGGTTCTGAACGATGGAACTGCATCCAAGCTGCACAAAGGGCAGGTGTTTTCATTCCCCATTATTGCTGGCATGAAGCACTGTCGGTTGTGGCATCTTGCCGTATGTGTCTGGTGGAGATCGGAGAGTGGAAAGATGGGAAAGTGGTGATGCAACCGAAGGTGGTGCCGGGCTGTCAAACACCTGTCAGAGACGGGATGGTAATTGTGACTGGGGAATATGAACGGCGGGATCCTTCCTGGCCGGCCTTGCCCTATGACAGCGCCTATTTGCAAGGCGGGCCGCCCGGCAGCCGGGCTAAAAAAGCCCAAGCCGACACCTTGGAGGGACTCCTGCTCAATCATCCGCTCGATTGCCCTGTATGCGACAAAGCGGGAGAATGCTTGCTGCAAGATTACAGTTTCCGTTACGGGCGTTCGACCTCCCGAATGGTGGATGCCAAAAATACACCGCCAAACAAACCCTATATCTCTAGCAAGATTACGTTGTTCACAGATCGCTGCATCATGTGTACGCGGTGCGTGCGATTTCTCCGGGAGATCAGCGGAACGGCGGAACTGTGTGTGACACGCCGTGGACATCATGAAGAAATCGATATCTTTCCCGGCCGTCCCCTGGAAAACAAATTGGCTGGCAATGTCGTAGATCTGTGTCCTGTAGGGGCTTTGGGAAGCAAAGACTTTTTGTACAAGCAGCGCGTGTGGTATTTGCAGAGTCGGGAAAGTGTCTGCTGCCGTTGTAGTACAGGTTGTAGTATCTATGTGGATTGCAACAAAGATATCGTCTATCGGCTGCGCCCGCGGTACAATCCCGAGGTGAACGGCCATTTTATGTGTGATGAAGGACGTTACGGCTATCACTTCAATCAATCCGCGGAGCGTATCCGCCGAGCGTGTCTGATCCGCCGGGCAGGAGAAGGAATCGAAGGAAGCAACGGTCGCAGTTGGTTGCAGTGGCCAGTGCTTTTGTCCTACCTCCGCCGGGAGTGGCAAAACTTGGCACATTCCCACGCCCGTGTAGCCGCCGTCCTCTCGCCATTTTTGACAGTGGAGGAGGCCTTTCTACTGGCAACTGCCTTGCGGTCCCTGGCTCCCCAAGTGCAACTGACCATGGGGCCGGTGCCCCTCATTGGTGAAGACGACGCCTATCCTAAGGATGTGCATGGTCGAGCCATGGAGCCGGCGAAATTCATCATACGTGCGGAAAAATGCCCCAATCGCGTTGGGGTGGCAGCAGTTCTCCGCCACTTCACAGGTCGAGTGACCCCGTTTTCAGAAGTGGTCGAACAGGAATGGGACGCTCTGTGGTTTGCAGGAGGATACCCGGATGCGGCGGTGATCGATGCTGCCCTCCCGGTCGAGTGGTCCCCCCCGCCCTTGCTTGTGGTGCAAGATCTATTCAACTCTCGCTTGGCCCAAGCCGCTCGTTACCTTCTGCCGGCGACGACCAGCTTTGAGAAAGAGGGGACTTACATCAACCATGCTGGAGTCGCCCAAACTTTTCGCCGGGCGGTACGCCCCCCCCTGGAGGGACGGAGCGAGTTGCAATTGGCTCACGATCTTCTGGGACGAACTGGCCTTGTTCAAGCAGACCAGGTGCGCCGGGAAGCCGCCCAAGCGATCCCCGCTTTAGCTCACTTGGGAATGGCAGAGCAGACACCCTATGGCCTGCGCGTAGAACTGCCAACAGTGTGACAAATACAGACCAGCCGGGGTAGTGAACGCTGGGCGTGAATGTAAGGTCGATCAGCACTGAATGGCAGTACGGATGAAATCGGCTTGTTCCTCCGCCTTCGTGAAGTGTGTGGGAAAACCAAGTTTGGGTATTAGGGGCGTTTCCCCGCCTTCTTGAAGGGTTGGAACCAAGTTTGCTCAATGGTGTGTGAACAGGATGGGTGACATATGCCTTTGTTTGATCCATCGACAACCGCGATGATCATTGTCGCTTTGATGGCCGGCGCGTTGGGTCTGGCCGGGTATCTGGTCTTGTCGGAACGCAAGATTGCCGCATGGATTCAGGATCGCCGAGGGCCAAATCGTGTTGGACCCGGAGGATTGTTCCAGCCGATCGCGGATGGTGCCAAGATGTTTCTCAAGGAAGAGGTGATCCCAGCTCATGTGGACAAAGTTTTTTACTTACTGGCCCCTATTGTCTCGGTCAGCACCGCTTTGCTGGCGTTGGCGGTGATCCCTTTTGGCCCCACCACGCCGCCACCAGCACCGGTACCTTTCACGGCTGACCATTCTGCGTTCGAGTTGCTGGATGAGTTTCAGCGCCGTCAAGCGGATTACCAGCAGTACACTTCCTATGTACTAGCTCCCGGATTGGATATCGGCCTGTTATATGTCTTTGCTTTGGGGTCGCTGGCAGTGTATGGGGTAATCCTCGCCGGGTGGAGTTCCAACAGCAAGTACTCATTGTTGGGTTGCCTGCGGGCCAGTGCCCAAATTGTCAGCTACGAGATTCCACTCGGTCTTGCCGTGTTGGGAGTTATCCTCATGGCAGGGTCGTTGAATTTGGAAACGATCATTGCTCGCCAGACGCAGCAGGGACCGTATTGGTTTGTTTTCTTTCAGCCTCTGGCGATGCTGCTGTTTCTAGTCAGTCTTTATGCCGAGGATAACCGCCTCCCCTTCGATTTGGCGGAAGCGGAACAGGAATTGGTGGGCGGTTACCACACGGAGTATTCTAGCATGAAGTTGGGGCTGATGCTATTAGCAGAGTATATCCATTTGGTGATCAGCAGTTTTTTGGTCACTGTAGTCTTTCTGGGGGGATGGAGCTTGTTCGGCTTGGAAGGCCTGTTGGGCGAGACGCCTTGGGCGGCTGTGGTCAAAGTCCTTGTCATTTGCGGCAAGATGCTGTTCCTCGTGTTGTTCGCCCAGGTGATCCGCTGGACGATTCCACGCTTCCGTTTCGATCAGTTGATGAATCTGGCCTGGAAGGTGCTGGTCCCGTTAGGGCTGTTGAATCTGGCATGCGTGATGATGGTCCTACAATGGCAACTCCCATGGATCACCTTGACAGTGGTCTCTGTCCTGCTGTTCGTAGCAACAGGATATTTGTCGGCCCGCTGGCAGGGTTCGGTGACTGTGCCACGGCGGAAAGTGGTGCCTTTGCCACCTGGCTTGCCACCGGGAGTCACCTTTGCACCCCAGCGGTAAAGGCTTGTCCTCAATGAAGCCGCGCAAAGGAACCGCCAGAGGGAGCCGCCGTCGATGAGAGACGTATTCCCTGAGAGGCCTTAGGCTATGCCCCATTGCTGAATCCGTAGTTCGATTCACGAAATGACGTTTCGATTCAGGAGTCACTTTCCATGCCAATCCCAGAAAACGAAGTACGTTGGGTGCAGGCTCCCACCTTAGGATTGTGGGAACAGTTGTATTTGCCGGCGGTGGTGGAAGGGTTAAAGACCACTGTGCGCCATTTGTTCGGACCCAAGGTGACGGAAGAGTACCCGGAGCAGGAACCGCAATTGCCGCCGAATTATCGCGGGGTGCATCGCCTGAATCGCGATGAAAAGGGCCGAGTCAAATGCGTGGCTTGTTACATGTGTGCCACGGCTTGCCCAGCTCATTGCATTGACATCGTGGCCGCTCCAGCACCGCCGGAATGGCAAAGTGATGGACGGGAAAAGTATCCGGAGACCTTCGTCATCGATGAATTGCGTTGCATCTATTGTGGCATGTGTGAGGAAGCCTGTCCTGTCGATGCTATCGAATTGACCACTCTATATGATCTGACCGGCTACACCCGCGAAGAGCTGATTTTCGACAAAGAGAAACTGCTTAGCGTGTATGATTACACGGTGCAAACAGGCACCGATCCCATACGGACTCGATCTGGTCGATTGGGGCCTGCCTCGGAGCCGGCAATCCCTGTTCCAGCGCCGTCATCTCCTTCTCCTCCCACTGTAGCACGTCTAACCGTTCATTCCCCCACAGTCTCCGATGTTTCCTCCGCCGACAGGACAAATCCCGACTCGGGAAGCGGAACAGAGCCTGGGCCATCGTCGGTTAATGTCAGCGCAATGAGCAAAAAGAGGGAAGGCCCTGAAGGCTGTGCCTGAAGGTTGCTTTGCTGCTGTAATATCCCGCACCGGATCGGACAATTCGCCAAACTCACTAACCCACCCGCGCTTCTCCTTCAGAGCTGTACGCAGGGGGGCTGCCGTTAGCAGGCGAAATGATATACCATCCGCGATCCCTTGTGAAAAAATGCACGAAGTCCCGATGGAAGCATCTTCACTGAGTACGATGTTGAACTCGATCGGGCCAGTTGCCCTGGTGGTGGTGCTGGCTGTCATCGGATCGAGTTGGTTGTTGCCACGCCCGCGGGGACGATTCGTGTCGGGAGGTGTCACAGCGTGGGTGGCAGCAGTTGGGATCCTGGCAGTTTGGTTGTACGAGCGATGGGGTCGTCCAACCTCAGATGCCGTAGGCAGTCTCTTGTTCGTTCTGTTTGCCTTGGCTGCTCTGCTGGGTGGAGCGACTCTCGTGGTTCAACGCAATCCCGCCCGCGGAGCTATGGCCTTCGCTTTTTCTATTTTGGGTGTTTGCGGCCTGTTCCTGCTTCTAGCTGCTCCTTTTCTGATGGCGGTGACCATTATCGTCTATGCTGGCGCGATTATCGTCACCTTCTTGTTCGTACTCATGCTTTCACGGACCGCAGGACCTTCGGATGAAAACGATCGCAGCCGGGAACCGCTTCTCGGTAGTTTGGCCGGCTTCGCTTTTGCTGGCTTGGTGCTCTGGTTGTTGCACCTATCCACACCTGGCGATGAGTCAGCGTCTGCGTTTGCTACGGCTGCTCCAGAATGGAAAACAGAACGTAAAGGGGGAATGGCCAAAATTGATGAAGGCCAGACTGGGAACTGGAAGGAAAGTCGATCGGAAGGAACCGCTCCAGAAGCAACAACGGCTAGAGCACACAAGGATCTATTGACCGTACTGACGAATGCCGAGCGGCAGAAACTCCAGGAAGCCTTGCGACGACTTGACCAAGCGGGGGAGGTGCTCGCGGGAGATCTACGACATGACCGTGAGAAGCGGATTGAGTATTTTGAGGCGGTCAAGGACCTGGTGGTACAGGTGGTGGGAGCCGCACGAGAAGATGAGATGGGGGCGGCCATAGAAGGCACGCTCTCAGAACGTCTGCTTTTGCCCGTACACGCAACGGGGGTAAGTATGCCACTGTATCGCTCGGACCCGCAAGTGCGAGGAATCATTGCTCAAGCTCGGCGGGTACGTGCTACGAATTGGGAGGTGTTCAAGCAGATCGAGGGGCAACTCCTATCAGAACGGCCCGAGAGAGTAACTCTGGAACGGGAGATACAAGCACTTCGGCGAGAATTGGTGCTGCTGCTCGGTTATGGGGAAATGCCGGCTCGGACTGTATCCAATCTCGCGTACGTGATGTACAGCGAATACCTGTTAGCGGTGGAAGCCATTGGAGTATTGTTGCTCATAGCAACGGTTGGTGCAGTGGCGGTGGCGCAGCGGTACAAGGGAGAAGGTGGATGATCACTCTGTGGCATTTTCTCGCGGTGGGAGCCATCCTGTTTGGACTGGGCCTGACAGGTTTTTTGACACGCCGCAATTTGATCACTATGTTCCTGTGCGCGGAACTGATGCTCCAGGGTGTGGCATTGAACTTCGCAGCATTTGCCCGCTGGCATGCCCAGATGTATGGGCAAGTCTTCGTCATCTTTGCTGTAGCCGTGGCGGCGGCGGAGGCAGCGTTAGCCTTGGCCTTGTTTCTAACCTTATATCGGCAGGCTCGCTCGATGGATGTATCCGTTTGGCAATCCCTCCGTGAAGCCGGGGTGCCAGCAACAGTCGATCCAGACCCGCTGCCGCCCCCAACAGCGGCCGAGGAAGAAGAGATCGTTCATCTCCCGCCGGCAGGATTGCGACCGGCCATTAGCCGCAAGGAGGAACATGCCGGTGTCTGAGCCGATGAGCTTGGTCTGGTTGATACTGAGTCTTCCGCTGGCAGCCGCCATAGCGGCAGCTTTATTGTCGCCGAGTCGGTTCGGGCGGACGTTAGCCCACGTGCCCTTGGTGGTGGCTTGCGCCTGCGCTGCCCTATTGGCGGTGACCTTACTGGCCCAGTGGCACCGCATACCTTCGGGCAGGCTCGTTTCCCAGGCGTGGACATGGTTTGCAGCGGGGCAGTTGCAGGTGAACGTCAGCCTAGCTTTGGACCCGCTCTCGGCCACGATGCTGGCGATGATCACGTTCATTTCCGCTTGGATAGCCCTCTTCTCCACTGGCTACATGTCTGGCGAACGTGGCTATGCCCGGTTCTTCGCCATCATGAGCCTGTTTGTTTTCGCCATGTGTGGCTTGGTTTTAGCCAATAACTTGTTCCTCTTGCTCGGATTCTGGGAGTTGGTGGGTTTGTGCAGTTACTTGCTCATCGGCTACTACTTCACGAAACCTTCGGCTGCCGCCGCCGCTCGCAAGGCTTTTCTCGTGACTCGACTCGGAGATGTGGGTCTGGTCCTGGGGATATTCTGGCTTTGGAAGCTGGGCGGTTGGCACACGGACCTATCGGCCATCCTGGACTACCTGGCTCAACATCGCCCGGCAGAAGGAGAGATCAGCCTGGCGTGCCTGCTCCTCTTGTGTGGAGCGATCGGGAAAAGTGCCCAATTCCCCCTGTACGTCTGGTTACCCGATGCTATGGAAGGACCCACTCCGGTGTCCGCCTTGATCCATGCAGCCACGATGGTGACAGCGGGAGTGTATCTCGTAGCCCGGTGTGCACCCTTATTTGTTTTGTCTTCCACAGCGCCGATCATCATAGCATGGATTGGAGGCACCACAGCTCTGCTCGCCGCCGTGTTGGCCCTGGCCCAAACCGATCTGAAACGGATTCTGGCTTACTCGACGGTCAGCCAATTGGGTTACATGTTTTTAGCCCTAGGAACCTTGGGAACAGTTCATCCCGCCTTGGCAGTTGTGGCAGCCTTGTTCCATCTACTCACCCATGCCTTTTACAAAGCCTTACTGTTTTTGTCCGCCGGAAGCGTCATGCATGCTATGGGCGGTGTCATTGATTTACGAGCCTTCGGGGGCTTGCGGCGCTTGATGCCCATCACTCACCTATGTTTCCTTTGTGGTGCGGCAGCCTTGGCTGGGGTACCTTTGTTATCTGGATTCTGGAGCAAGGACCTGATTCTGGAAACGGTTGTCGCTGCCAGTGAACAAGGCGGGCCTTACAGCGGAGGATACTACCTATTGTTACTCATTGCTCTGGTCACAGCTCTGCTGACAGCGTTCTATAGTTTCCGTGCCTATTTTCTGGCATTCTGGGGCGCGGAACGTGTTCCTTCCGAGGCAGAGGGGCATGCTCATGAGTCTCCTTTGGTGATGACTGGTCCCCTCATCATCCTAGCGGCGGGCGCCTTGGGGGCGGGGATACTGCTGGAGCCAATCACTCATAGCTTGAGTCAGTTCCTCGCTACTACACCCACAGTGCAACAAGCGGCGCAATGGAGTGCAGCAACAGAATGGCATGTCCACTTCGATTGGACAGTCGCGCTAATCAGCACCACGTTGGCGGCTATTGGGATCGGAGCTGCGGCACTGTTGTACCATCGCGGTGAACCCCAACATTTGCCCGCCATACTAGAGCCAATCATGAGCCTCTCCCGCCGGGAGCTGTACATCGAGAGGGTTTACCATGTGCTAATTGTTCAGCCTCTCGAGGGACTGGCTTTTCTGGCCAAAGTATGCGACAACGCTTGGTCGGAAACGATTCGGCTGATCGCTGCTTTGCCTGGAATGGCTGGCCAGTGGTTGCGAGTGATCCATAACGGCTTGCTCCAATTTTATGCTGTGGGGATGATGCTCGGCCTGGCAGTGCTCATGACTTTCGTGATCCTGCGAGTGGCACGGTAGCTCTCGCCCGGTGATTCCCCAGAATGCGGACAAGGATATTAGGACAGACACATGGTTGTCACTGGTCGTATTCTCGTATTGCTTCTGGTACTCTTCCCTTTGGGGGCCGCCCTGTTACTGCCTCTGTTTGGCCGCTATGCGCGCCGGCCCGCCTTACTGTTTGCTCTGCTTCATCTAGGTCTAACCGCTGCGCTGGCAGGTCTGACCGTACCGATCATGTACTATCGGACGGAACAAGACGCGCACCGCTACTTTCAGGAAATCGTACGTTTCCATCCGGAATATGTTCCTGGTGACATCGGCGGCAAGGAAGGAGCATTCGGGCGGACACGTTGGAATCTCTTCACATTCCAATCCGGACCTTACGACCGGCCCGGACCTCGCGTGCAGTTGTTCTTGGGCGTTGATGGATTGAATTTGTGGCTGCTAGTGTTGTCTTCTTTCATGTTGATTCCCGCCATACTCGCTTCTTGGGAGACTGTTAGCGAGCGGCGCGGTGTGTATTATGCCCTCTTGTTCCTTATGCAAGCGGGCACGATTGGGGCATTGTTGGCCTTTGATGTCATCCTGTTTTATTTGTTCTTCGAGCTGACGTTGATTCCGGCATTTTTCCTCATCGGCCGCTGGGGCAGTGGCACGGAACGACGGGAAGCGGCGCGGACATTTTTCATTTACACCTTGGCGGGAAGTCTGTTGACCCTGTTGGGATTGATCGGAGTGGTGTTTCTGTTTCCTGATGCCAAGGGAACGGTGACGTTCTCCTTGCCAGATTTGATGGGAAATATCCAGAATCGCCTCCAGGCGGCGCATGCTCAAGCTCAGGCTGGCCAACCGGAGTTGTTGGAGCAGCTTCAGCGGCAGCAGCTTTGGTTGCTAGCGGTTTTGCTTGCAGGTTTTCTGGTCAAAGTACCGGTTTGGCCCTTCCATACGTGGCAGCCTCGTGCTTATGCCGCCGCACCTCTGGGTGTGACGATTGTTTTGTCAGCAGTGCTTGCCAAACTGGGCACCTATGGGATGCTCCGTATTGTCTTGCCGCTGGTGCCCGATGCTGCTTTGCACTACGGTTTACCGATCGCAGGCACTTTGGGAGCTGTGGGGATTGTTTACGCTGCTTTGTGTGCTTATCAGCAGAAAGATCTCAAGCAGTTATTCGCCTACAGTTCCATCTCTCATTTAGGGTTGCTAGTGATTGGGCTTTTTGCCTTCAATCGTGAGGGTTTGAGTGGTGCGGTTTTGCACATGGTGAATCACGGTCTGACAACCGGAGGCTTGTTCGCCGCTTCGGCTTTTCTGCTGGAACGTTATGGTACGACGCAGACAGGACTATATGGTGGTTTGATGGGGCGCTATCCCCGCTATGCTGTGCTCTCTTTTGTGCTTATCCTGGCGGCCGTGGGATTGCCGGGACTGAATAACTTCGTCAGTGAGATGTTGCTTCTGGCGGGACTGTTTCATGCCCGACATCCGGAGGGTGTTGGGATAAATCTAGCTATTGTGGGAGCGTTGGGGATACTCCTGAGTGCCTGGTACTTGCTGACGATGCTCCAACAGGTTTTCTTCCAGCCGTTGAAAGAGCCGCCGCGAGACCCAACTGCTGGTGAAGCCCTGGTCGATGTGCAGCGGCGGGAATTGTGGGCCTTCGGCGTGCCAGCGGTCCTCTGCCTGATATTAGGTCTATACCCGCAATGGCTATTAGATACCATGCGATCGGACATTTGCTTGCTATCTATCATCGGGGATCAGGCGCGGGTGCGGGCGGGTCTGCCGCCTCCTCCGCCTGAACCCGGACCGCCTCTCAGGCCGTTTGAGGGACAGCCGCCGCCGAACATGCCTCCAGGTATGATGCTCCCGGGTGCGGGCGGCGGTGGAGTGCCCAAAGGGATTATGCCGCCAATGGGGCCAGGAGGCGGAATTCCCAAAGGTCCATTGCCGCCAGTGAAAGGAGGGCTTTTTCCGCCCTCCCGCTTGGAGCCGGAACCGTGATGCTCACAAATCCCTAGCAATTGGCAATAGGGAAAAAGGCAATGCTGATCATCGCTCTATCGCGGGGTGTTAGTTACAAAAACATTCCACCTACCGAATCGGTCCAGATAGCTGCCACTATGTCGGATGAATGCAGACTTTCGAAATCGCCTCTGAACAGAATGAGGATGTACGATCGTGAATGGATTGAGTGATGGGCAATGGGTGAATACTCTCCGGAGCGTATTCATCCACGTAGTTCCGGAAACGCTGCTGGTGGCCACAGCTTGCCTCCAGTTTCTGGTGGGTTGTGCCTATAACCGCCGCTGGTTATGGGGGTTTGTCACCGCGCTTGGCCTTCTAACTTCGATGCTGGTCGCTAGCTTGCACCAGCCAGCGGCGACCACTGCTGCGGAAGCGGCCCCAGTGTATGCGGATGCTCTGGCTAGTCTCAGCCGATGGATCGCCTTGCTGGCAGGTCTAGTGCTCATTGGATTGAGTTGGCCGGAAGTACCAAGCCAACGTGCTGCGGAATACTACGGCTGCTTGCTGACGCTGCTAGCTGGAGTATCGCTAGTAGGACGGGCGAACGATTTGCTGACGTTGTTTTTGGCCCTGGAATTGGTAAGTATTCCAACCTACGTCCTCCTCTACCTGCCTCGGAGGACCGGTACTGCGCAGGAGGCGGCCATTAAGTACTTCCTCCTGAGTGTGGCAGCCTCCGCCGTGTTGCTGTTTGGCTTCAGCTATTTGTATGGTGCGGTGGGAAGCTTGCGCTTGCCCGTCATTGTGACTGCGCTGGCACAACTGCACACGGATGCGGTTATGCCTTTGGCGTTATTGGGGGCCGTGCTTGTGCTGGCAGGATTGAGCTTCCGCCTGACAGTGGTACCCTTCCATTTTTATGCCCCAGATGTATACCAGGCGGGACCAACAGGCGTGGTGGCCCTGGTGGCAGTACTGCCCAAGATAGTCGGATTCATCGCATTGGGACGTATCTTCGGCTGGTTTACGCTAGATCCCTGGCATTTGCCCTTCCCCTCTCTGACCCAACTCCCGCTAATTGTGTGGATTTTGGCCGTCATCACGATGACGATGGGCAACTGCGTCGCCCTGCGTCAGGACAATTTCCGCCGAATGCTGGCCTACTCCAGTATCGCCCACAGTGGCTACATGCTCATTGCGGTAGTCATTGCTTCTGGGTGGCCGGATGCGGCAGGATCGGTCCTTCCGGTAACGCCGCTCGTGGGTGGTATGGAGGCTCTGCTCTTTTATCTGGTGACTTATGCGATAATGACCTTCGGCGCCTTTGCTGTGCTGGCCTATCTGGACACACCCGATCGCCCAGTTAGCAATATGGATGATTTGGCCGGAATGGGACGATCCCATCCTGTGATGGGATTAGCGTTAGCAATCGTTTTATTAGGACTGATCGGGATGCCATTCACCACGGGCTTCGTGGGCAAGTTCCTGTTGTTTGTGGGAGCGTTGACAGCACCAGCAACGACGACCGAACAAGGACGACTCTATCAGATTCTGGCCTTGATCGCAGCGATCAATGCGGCAGTTGCAGCGGTGTATTATTTGCGGGTGATCGGTATTCTTTACCTGCGTGAACCGCTGCGGCCGTTGCCTCGTACCTGGGCCGTGCTACCCGCATTGACGGCGATCGTTCTCGCAACAGCAACGTTGGTTTTCGGAGTTTATCCCCAACCTCTGTTACGAGTGATGCAGGCTGCCGCTCCTCCCCCAACTCTGCCATTGCAGATGACACCGTGATCGATTTCCCAGCACTTGTCTCAGGTATCACGTCCGTCAAAGGTGTCAAATTGCTTCAAGTTTTGCTCTCTTCCCAGCCGAATTCCCCGATGGGGAGCAGCATGCTTGGAGGAATGCGGCATCATGAGCGACTTGCGCATACTCTTGCAGCGCATCGAGCACTTTCGTGAGAAGTTGGATCGGATGGAAGCCGGTCCCACTTGTTTGGAAGGGACAGATGACGGGCGGCTCCTCGTCGGGCAACCCCGCTTGCCTAGCGGTTTATCGCACGGTTGCCAACAGTTGTTGCCGGACGAGTCAAAAGAGAAAGAAGGAACGAGGTGCGATGATGCCTTGATCCATTTCGCGGATGAATGCGAAAGGCAGTCCGGTGCAGCTTCAACAGCCGAGACAGCGTTTTGGCGGGAACAGTGTCAGATCCTCCGGCAGAGATGGGAAGCTTGCGAGGCGGATAACATAACCCTTCGCTGGCGCCACAGCAGTAATCCTCGGCTGGAACATCATCAGCACACGGGAGCTTTGCTAACCCAATGGGAACAATGGTTGGACCAGGGGGTTATTTCCACCTCAGTGTGTGAACAACTCCGGCATTGCTTACAGGATCGCCTGCGGCGATTTGAAATAGCGTTGAACCATGTCCGGAAGCATGAAGATCGTTTGCTTCGGTTGAGCCGGTGTTATCACCTCTGCCTGAAAGAGGCAAGGATGATGGTGGCAGAGGTGGCTGCCCTCGCCGAAGAATTGCTGGCAGAAGCTCAGCAGGGACAGCCCATCCATTGGGAACCTTTTCAGAACACAGGCATGGGGATGCCCCAAACCCTAAACGAAGCGCCAGGAAACGATCAGCCATTGATAACAATGTGTTATCGGGTGGCATCCTATGCCTTGCACATGGCGCAAGTGGCCGCTCGGATGATTCTCCATGATGCGGAATGGCGGATGCATCCCCTTCCTGTCCTCACCGCAGCATTGGTAGCGGATATTGGCTGGTTGACGCTTCCTGAGTCTGTGACCAGCAAACCTACCCAGCAGTGGTCGCAACAGGAACAGCAGGCTGTGGAAAGCCATCCTTTGCGCAGTGCCGAACTGCTAGCACAAACAGCTCCAGACTTGGCCCCACTGGTGCCGATCGTAGCAGCCCACCACGAGCGACCCGATGGAAGCGGTTATCCTCACCGGCGGCATGGGGAAGCGATACCGGCGCTGGCACGTCTTTTGGCAGTCGCCGATGCCTATACCACCCGCCGTGCACCCTTGCATGGCGACACCGTCCAAGACAGCCGCCAAGCCCTCACCGATGTACTTCTCGAGGCGGAACAAGGGCGACTCGACGGGCGCGCCGTCGCACTGCTAGCTCAACTCTCGTTTTACCCGACCGGTACACTCGTAGAGCTGAGCGATGGCAGTGCTGCTGTGGTGCTGGCACCGCCGCCATGCCCAGCCGATCCGCGAACTGCTCATCGCCCCCTGGTCGCTCGCCTGACCACAGCCGATGGCTTCGCTCTGACCTGCCCAGAATTGTTGCCACTGTCCGGGAATGACCAGGGGGTGGTAGTGCGTCCTTTGCCGCCGGCGCGAGTCCTGCCGCTGTTACGGTTGTTTCCAGACCTCCAATGATTGTTTCCAGTGCTTCAGGAAGTAGCTCACATCCGATGCTAGTGTTCCCTTCCCACCCGTGGTTTTAGCGGCACAGCGGTCCTGATGCTCGCGTGTTACCATCCCCGTAGGCTCGGCCTCCAACCATTTTCTAAGAATAAATGGAGGCGGAATCTGATCAAAGATAGGGGAAAAATCTAGACAGCGGCGCGGCGGGCGGGCTTTGTCTGTAACACGGTATGTCCTTCTGCACATCCCCCAGCGGTTGGCAGCATTTTGCCGGGACTACAGCAGTTCTGGGGATTAAAAGCTGAGCGCAAGCGGACCATGTAATGCAGATCGTCAGGAGTGAACATCAGCGGCATGAAGTCGATTTTCTCGACACCGATGCCGTGTTCGCCTGTGACACTTCCCCCTAAACGGATACATTCCGCAAGGATTTCATGACTGGCAGCGAGTACCCGTTGCACCTGATCCGGATCGCGCTCATCGAACATGAGAATAGGGTGGATGTTGCCATCTCCAGCATGGAAGACATTGCAGATTCCCAGGTGATATTTCTGGGCGGTGGTGAGAATGAAGCGCATGATCTCCGGCAGTCGGGTCCGAGGAACAACGCCGTCCTGGGTGCAATAGCTGGGGTAGCCGAGGCGTCCAATGGTGCCGAATGCCTGCTTGCGCGCTTTCCAGAGCAAGGCCCGTTCTGCTTCTGTGCTGGCTTTGCGGACCTCACGGGCATGATGAGCGCGGGCGATCGCTTCCATCCGGTCGGCTTCTTCTTGGAGACCAGCTTCCAGACCGTCCACCTCCATGATGACCACTGCTTCCGCATCCAGCGGAAAACCAAAATGGAAAGCGGCTTCAACCGCGCGAATCATGGTCCGATCGAGCATTTCCAGAGCTGCCGGAATGATCCCCGCTCCGATGATGGCACTGATGGTATTGGTGGCATCATCGATCGAGTCGAACACGCCTAGTAATGTCCGATAAGCTTGTGGATTCGGAGTCAATCGGACCCAAACTTTCGACACGATCCCGAAGGTGCCTTCGCTGCCCACGATGACACCTGTTAGGTCATAACCAGGTGTGTCTTCAACAGGTCCACCACAAGTAATGACTCGCCCATCGGGCAAGACCAGTTCGACACCCAGGATGTGATTGACCGTAACTCCGTATTTGAGAGTGTGCGGGCCGCCAGAGTTGGTCGCCACATTGCCTCCGATAGTACATGCTCCCTGGCTGGAAGGGTCAGGGGCGTAATGATACCCGAAAGGCTTGAGAGCGTTGGTCAACCAGACATTGACGACGCCAGGCTCGACGACGGCATAGCGATCCCGAATGTTGATCTCCAGGATGCGTTTCATACGGGCCAAGGCGATGAGCACACCTCCGCCCACCGGCACACAACCGCCGGCCAGGCTGGTGCCCGCGCCCCGGGGCAGGAAGGGAAGGTTCAATTCCCGGCAGGCTCGAACAATCGCCACGATCTGTTCTGTGGACTGAGGAAAGACCACGACGTCAGGTCGTGTCTTCGCCAGGGTGTAGCCGTCGCATTCGTACACCGTCCGATCCGCTAAGGTGGTCAAGACGTTCTCAGCCCCTACGATTGCTTGCATGCGCTCGACCACCTGCTGAGGCGGGGCTTCCGTCGCTGCTGAGTTGGACGGGGATGTTATGGTTTGGCTCATCGTGGTGTTAGCACTCGAAATTGCACTGCTCAGGGATGGGAACTGGACCGCTCCTGGTGTCAGTGTACATTCTGTTGCAATTGTTGTCTGGGGGTGGGTGCCGGAGTACGCAGCGGCGAACATGTCATCGGAAGCGTTATCGCCTTATCACGAGGAAACAAAGTCGTGAGGGTTCGGTATGATTCCTGATGAGCACACTGTGCACGAAAGCCTGGAAAACCAAGGTGGCCTAGAATTGGGGCCATCCACTGTCCCTTAGCCGCCGTTGTCCCTTAACCACGCTTGGCGGGACGTTTGCCTTGAGTCATGTAAACATCGGCGACTTTTCCGTTCTCAGTCAAGGCGAGGTGGAAGCGCTGCTCCCCTTCGAGACGATGCAAGGTGATATGGTAATTCCGGCTGACCCGAGCCAGGTAGGGACGCTTTTCTGGAGAGGCAGGAGTGCGGAGTTTGCCCCATGAACCATCCCCCAAATAGGGCACGCCATAGCGATCGCGCAAGCCATCGGTCAGGGGATGAGTTCGCTTAAAGACGTGATCGTGGTGTTCTAGGGCTACATCGACCCGGTAACGTTCAAACAAGGGACACCAATGTTGCCGTTGCAGTTCGCCCGTACCTAAGCCGATCAGGGCTTGGGGAGATCGGACCGAAGGATAAGCCGGCACGTGATAGGCTACATAAAGGTGGGGGCGGTCTTGCCGTTCCTTGAGAACTGAAGCGAGCCAGTCGGTTTGTTCGCCGGGGATTGGACTAATATGGCCGCTATCGAGCAGCACAATGCTCAAATAGTCTCCGATGTCGAGGACATTGTAGGTTGTCTCACGGTAAAGGCCGTCGAATAGGGGCAGATAATAGGTGGCGTCGCTCCGCTGCCCTTTGTATCCCCCGCGAACCTCATGATTGCCGATGCATGTGATCAAAGGAATCAGGCGGCCCTGAGAATCGACCATCTGACTACTGTAATTTTTGATGAAGGATATCGCTGTGGTAGCAGACGTCCCATTGTCATAACCAAGATCGCCGGCTATGAGCACGAAATAAGGGTCTTGCCGGGCGGCGGTCAGATTGGAAGCTATAGCAGCAGGTCCGATGCCGCAGTCCCCTCCGCTAACAAACGAGATCAGGTCATTCGCCTTGGCCGGCATCGTGCGGAAGCGGTAAAGACCGAGGTGCTCGCCAATTTGAAACACGTACTCTGTACCAGGACGTAGGTGAGTCAATTCGCAGCGGTGAACCTTCAGGTCAGTGCGTCCGAAGGAATGGCAGCGAGTGACTGCCTTCTGCCAAGCGATGCCACGTGGTGTTTCTCCACCGGTTTCCCGACTTGGAGGGTGGGGGAGACTCTGCTCTTGTGCAGCACTCGCAAGTGAAGCGTAGCGGATCACCGTGGGTGTCTCTGAGCGGCTAAGCCATTGAATTGTCATCGTAGAGGTGGGGTCGCCCTGCCAAGTCAGAAACAAAGTGTCCCGTGGTGAGTGGAGTTGCGGAAGTTTTTCAGCAGGCCGTGGCGGAGGAGCTATGGCGATATCTTCGATCCTATCCGCATAGGCGGAGAATGCAGACCAGAGGAACGGACTGCTGGCAGCAATACCACCAGTTAGAGTAGTTGTTAGAAACGTGCGGCGATCCATAGCGGTCACACTCATGGGGGAGAAGGCAGGATTCGTGCCCTAATTTCGTCGAAACAACTTTACTCTACAACTAAAATCGATATGGAAAGGGTTCAAGGAAAAAACACAGTTTTTACCACACTTTTTCCGTGATTCCATCGATTCTACACGTCTGGTAGGGATGATGTGAGTGTAGTAGTCCGGGCGTTACATCGCGGCATGATTAGGATTAGCGGATGGTCTGATGAGTGTTCCGGAGTGACTGAAGATTACGGAGCACAGGCGATAGGAGGAGAGTCGGCGGCGTGCGGCGGTGGGGGATGGATATTCGGATGAAGGAGATGAGCGAGCCATTCGAGGCTATCGACCAGTCGGGGACCAGGTCGGCTGAAATAGGCATTGCCGTCGATCCAGTACACGCGGCCGTTGCGCACGGCGGGGAGTTGCGCATAACCGGGGTAAGCTTGGAGAATAGGACGGTCCTTTTGAGCACGAGCGATATCGAAGCCGCAGCAGGCAATCACTAGCACTTCTGGCTCTACGGCTACGACCTCTTCCCACCGCAAGGTACGGGAGGGGGACCCTTCTCGCCCGATCATTTCGCGCCCGCCTGCCAGACGGATCAATTCCGGCGTCCAGTGTCCGCAACAGAAAGGGGGATCGATCCATTCCAGTAATACAACACGGGGGCGATAGGTTAGCTGTTCACTGCGTCGGGCGACAGTTTGGACTCGCTGTCGCAATTCCCTCACAACAGCGGCGGCGCGTTCCGGGACTTGAGCAGCAGTAGCGACCTGATGGAACGTGGCAAATACATCTTCCAGCGATTGCGGCTCCAAATTCACGACCGGGGGCTGCCCCGGCAGCGTGCACGCCGCTGCTCGGACTTCCGCCTCCGCTACGGCACAGACATCGCACAAAGCCTGGGTCACCAATAGCTCCGGGCGTAAGGATTCCAGCACAGGCCAATCCAGGGTATACAGCGCTCGCTGGGTGCGTAGCTTTTCGCGCACCAACTCATCGATCTGCCGGCTACTAGCGTCCACGGGGATTAAGGAGCGGGTGACGCGGGGCAGATGGCGGACAAACGGCGGTTCATCACATTCGTGTGTAACACCTACCAGTTGATCGCCCAGACCTAGCCGGCAAATGATTTCTGTAGCGCTAGGTAGCAAGGATACGATGCGCACAACTTACTCTCCGCAGCAGCACCTTTGGCTACTTTACCGAGTGCGAGGGTCGCCAGGGAGGTCTGACCCTACCTCGAAGTACAGAAACTGCATAGAGCTAGCTATAGGGCTGGAAAACAGATGGACTAATTCGTGCTCCTGTTTGAAGCAGGCGGTGCTTCTTGGCGTCAAAGAGTAGCTGGTTGTTCGGCCCTTTCGCGGAACAGGGGGAAGAGTCTTTCCGCGAGTGTCACCGTGCCAAACAAGAAGACCACAAAGGTGACGTCACCCGCTACGGTATTGCGGAAAAATGGAAGGGCTTTGACGTAGCAGTCGATCAGGCCAGCGAACGTATGGGGATAAGCCATCAGCCAGCATGCGAAGTTGGTCGTGAGATAGAATTGGATGGAACCGAGGAGAGTGACGGCCGCCAGATTCCCCACTCCCCAGTGATGGCGCAGCCAGCGTCCCAGAAGGACGTTGCACGCGAAACTACCATAGACCACCGGCATCAGCAGGTGCAAGCCAATGGCGAGATCACTCAGGAATAGCGCTGACAGCGGAAGGGCCAAGGCCATACGGCGATCCGCGTAGAAAGCCCCCCCGAAGAGGGCCAATGCCCCGATGGGAGTGAAGTTGGGAGGGTGAGGAATCCAGCGTGCCAGAACGGCTCCGACGATGAGAGCAGCCAGGAGCCAAAAGCGGGGCTGACTCAGTGTAGCGCACCAGGAGGCGTGGGGTGGAACTGTGGGCGTCGTGCAATTTTTGGGGAACGATGCGAACGGAGTCAGGTCAGGCAATCCAGACACGGCACTTCCTCCACTTCGCCGGCACGGGCGAATTCTGGACGGCACTTATTCATCGAGTGGGCATACGGCGGTCAGTTCCCGCACCGCACGGGGAAAATGAATACCGACTGACGCCGACGACCCGGCTCCGGGGTGCCGTCGCTTGGGATCACGGCAGGCAGGTCTTCTGGCTTTCGGCTCAAGCGAACCTCGGCAGCCTTCCCATGACGTGATGTCGTCACAGTGGCATCAGATGCACCAGGTTCTTGCCGATCACAGCAGCGGCCCTGCGCCGGATTTGCACCGGACTTCCCTGTTACCTCACCCCTGATCCTGGTTCCAGTTTGCGTGGGAGCAAAGCCGATGATCCCACGCCCTGCCCAGACACGATCCGTGACCGGGGTGAACCTGCCGCTTGCTCCCATATCTATAAGGAGGGGGAGATCAAGGCTAGAGGTGGTCTTTCCCGAAGGAATGAGGAGGGAATCTCTGAGTGCTCAGAGCGTAGGCTGAAGATCGTTGGGGCGGTATTGAGGCCGTCATTTCTAGGGCGGAAGGACCGTTGTCGCTCGATATTCGCCAGTTGCCCTAATGTTGTTTGGGCTTTCATCAGGGTCCTGTCCTTACTAGCATGTCTGTAGGAAAAGATGAAATGCCCGGATTGGCAGCCCCAGGCAGCGAGCGGATAAATGCCGGCGGGATGGGTTTTAGCACAATAGGGACATGTTTTCCATGGCTACGGACCTACGCCTGCGGGAAGAACTTCCTCAGATTACAGATCAGCTCTTGGAAACCTACACCGAGTGTAGCCGCCTGAATCATTTGGCCCATGAGCCGTTGCCTAGTCGAGAAGGAGTGGCGGAAATCATCGCTGACTTATTTGAGGTGTTGTACCCCGGATATGGACGGCGGCAGAATCTGCACTTGGGAAATGTCGGCTACTACATCGGCAGTTTGATTGATGCTTTGCATGACAAGCTGACGGTCCAGATTGCCCGTGCCCTCCGCCATGAGTTATGCGAAGAGTCGCCGCATGTCGATTGCGAGCAGATGGCGCAACCGAAAGCCATCGAATTGCTGCGGCGTTTACCCGCTATTCGGAAAGTGCTGGAACAGGACGTGGAGGCGGCATATCGAGGAGACCCGGCTGCCCGAAGTTATCACGAAATCATCTTCTGTTATCCCGGCTTGGAGGCGATTACTGTCTATCGCATAGCTCACGAATTGCACCAGTTGGGCGTCCCCTTCATCCCGCGCATGATGACGGAGTGGGCACACTCTCGCACCGGCATCGACATTCACCCTGGTGCCCGGATCGGTCCGGCGTTTTTCATCGACCACGGCACTGGGGTGGTGATCGGAGAAACCACGGAGATCGGACGGAACGTGAAACTCTATCAAGGTGTGACTCTGGGTGCCCTTAGCTTCACGAAAGGGGAGGATGGCTCACTCGTTCGCGGAAGCTACAAGCGGCATCCGACTTTGTGTGATGATGTGATCGTCTATGCCAATGCTACGATCTTGGGCGGACAGACAGTAATTGGGGCGCGTTCCATCATCGGCTCGAACGTTTGGTTGACCGAAAGTGTTCCGCCAGACACGACGGTGGTCCTGGAAAAGCCCAAGCTACGATTGCGGGGCAGTCGGGCAGACCCCGAAGCATGGAACTATATCATCTGAGCGCAATGGCCAGACGAGACGAGATTTCCCCTCGCAGCAAACTGCGGCAACTCGCATGGAAGAGTAAGTCTCTGGTTATCCACCCCTTTGAGTTGGAGGGTCGGTATCACATCACCAGCCGCCGTTTGGCGGCTTTCGCTGAATTACAAGCGGCACAAGTTCCGCGGATGACGAGAGTCCGGTTGCGCGCGCGGAACTGATGCTGGCTCAAGACCTCGCGCAAGACAGCATCCAATGCCTCACTCTGGAATTCAATCATCGCACCGCACTCTTCGCACAGCAAATGATCATGGAAGGGGTAACCGTAGTCATGGTCATAGACGGTACGATTTCCCAATTCGATCCTGCGAAGAAGACCCGCATCGACGAGCTTGGGCAGGGTACGATAGACGGTGGCTCGGCTGACTTGTCGTCCGGCCCGTTTTAGCTCATCGATCAATTGTTCCGCGTCGAAATGGCTATGTTTGGCGAAAATATGCTCCAGGAGCAAGCGCTGTTGCTCCGTGAAGCGCTGCGGTTTGGGCCGGCTAGCCAGATATTCGCGGAACTTGCTTTCCGGACTCTGGGCAACGGGGATTGTGGGTAATGACACGCGACTAACTCCTTTGGGGGCACCTAGGGTGGCGTGGGTAGCTCTGCGTCCAGCGTGCCTGGCTACCTCCAGGAGTCCACCAAGAAGCGGCTGTTGCTTTCATTATACCAACGTCCGAACAGCGGCAGGGGCAACGTCGCCGGGTTGAGCCATAGGTACGCATCGGAGGCGCCTATGGTTTGACCACGAGTTCACCCCAGGCTCGCAAACGACCGAAGGTCCAAGGGAGGAGTCGCCCTTCACTCCAGCGGCGGCAAAACTTGCCCAACAAAACGGCCAAGTGACGAGGCAGGAGGCGCCAGCCGCCGTAATATCGCCAGTGCCGCCAGAAGAGACGTTCCTCGTTGCAGGATTGCTGTTCCAACAGAGGGCGGTAAGGGGAGCGGCCGTAACTGGCCGAGCCGTGGTGCCAGACTATGGAAGCCGGCTCGAAGATTATCTCACCACCCCGCTGGCGTAGGCGTAAACCCAGATCAACATCTTCGAAGTAGGCCTTGAAGGAGAGGGCCAATCCACCAGCGGCGCGAATTGCTTCCCGGCGATAAAAGGCAGCACAGGCCGACGCTGAGGTAACCGATCCGGCAACCCGCAGGTGGAGAGGAAGCTGGTCGGACCACGGCAGGCCATGTCCACGCTTCCAGGCATAACCGCCGGGATCATAATCATCACCTGCTGCATCGATGTACGCGTAGGTGATGGTGGAGTCACCTTTCCGTTTTGGGTATTGTAAGATTAAGGGGGCTACTGCCACGACATCGGATTGCTGGAAGTGTGCCAAGGCAGCCTCTGCCCAACCCGCTGCCACTTCGGTATCGTCATTGAGCAGTTCCACGATAGGGTTGTGTGCCGCTTCAATTCCGATATTGGCGGCGTAACAGAAACCTCGCCGGCGGGGTAATCGGAACAGAAGAATGGTCGGAAAATCTCGGATGATGGACTGAAGAGCTTCCTGGGGGGAGGCGTCATCGACTACGAGAATTTCCGTGCCCGACGGCGCATGCCGGAGTACGCTCTGCAAGCAACGGTATAATAGCGCCCCTCCGCGATGGGTAGGAATGATCACTGTTAGTGCAGACATAGGGATGGGATGCAGAGGGCTTACAGATTCTTGTCCAGATGATCTTGTTCCGCTGGAACACGGTCTTGGGCCGCCGCGATGGCTCGCAAGTAACGGCTCGCGAAGGCCAGTTGCTGGCGGATGGACTGCTGGCGTTGTCGGTGCATGTCGCCCACCAATTGGCGTAATTGATGATAACAGGCACTGTCACGATAGCGGCGGCGCAACCGGGACCATCCTTCACGGCATAATGCCTCAAGCCAGACCAGGCCGCGTAAACCCAGATTAGACCAGCGTCCCCAGTGCTTGCGCGCGAACTGCATGAGGGCATGGCGAGTGATGAGGCGCAACGGAGCAGGCACGGAACGAGCATGCAACGGCCAGTGATGCGTCACGGCTATTCGGGGTTCGTAAAAGACCTGCCAGCCTGCTGCTTTGGCACGACGGCAGAAATCTACGTCCTCATAGTAGAGAAAGAACGATTCATCCAGGCCGCCTAGTTGCTCAAAGCAGTCCCGCCGTACCAATAGGCAACCGCCCGTGGCCCAATCGACTTCTTGCCGCTGTTGAGTGTTCAGCATCTGGCATTTACGCCAGGCGCGAGGGCGAAGCAAACCGCGCAGGGTGCTTCCGAACGTCGGAAAGCGGCCACAAGACCCTTGGAGACTGCCATCCGGATTGCATAGTCGCAAGCCCACCACACCGGCCCGCGGTTCCTCAGTGTCCAGCTTTTCGATCATATCCAGCACCGCATCCAGAAAACCAGCAGGCACAGTGACATCGGGGTTCAACAGAAGGAACCATTCCTGGATTTGGCCTTCGTTCTTCCAGATGCCCCAGCGCCAGCGATCGAGTTCCCGCACTCCTCGGTTGACTCCAGCAGCAAACCCCAGGTTTCGGCTCTCATACCGTACTCGGATGCCACCGACCGTGTCGATCCAGACATTTCCACTGCTGCCGTTGTCCACCACCACCACACGAACCTGGCCCTGAGACCAGGCGGAACAATCCCGCAATTGCCGTAACAATTGCCGAGTGTTGCTCCACTGGTAGTAATTGACAATTACGACCGACACACCGCTGCAGCGACGCAGCCCTGCTGCCCGCTTCAGACGGATAGCTGTCCCGGCGGGAGAAGCCTTAACTTCGCACGATACCAACGCCGGTACCGTTGTCTCTACTTCCACCGACGATACCACTCCGCCGGGCGGGATGCCCCAGTCCATGCCTGCTCCTTCATTCGGTCCCACCCGACCGATTCCACGGCCGGCGCAGTCCTCATCATTGGGCCATGGTTCCTTATTTACCGATTCCTGTGGCTTTTCTGCAAGCGGAACTGAAAGGAGCGGTTCAGGCCATTCCGAACCGTTAGCATCAGCCAGGCCGGGTGGCCCCTCATCACTTCATCTCGATACTGAACTGAGTGGAATGGCGGCGTATGACATCGATATTGGCGATCTCATTTTGTCAAGTCACTGCGGAAAATGTCAAACCGTGAACACTGAGGGAAGAAGTTTTTTGATGGGATTCCCCCTAGGTCTTTGGTACCCCTGGATTCGCTTGTCTGAGTGCTGGGTTGAAGAGAAGATGAATAGGGGGAAGTTCATGACGGACTAGCCATGGCTACGGTGCCTGCTAATATCCCTGCCAACACGCGAACACCTCCACTGCTGCCGGAACGTTTGGAAGAACGATTGCGAGTCGAGGCCCGCCGGCTCGGTTTTTCCCTCTGCGGCATTGCACCAGCAACCGAAGCGGACACTTATGCTTTCTACCAACATTGGCTAGCTCAGGGATACGCGGGGGAAATGCAGTACTTGCATACTCGTGCGGAAGCCCGCCGACACCCCCGTTCTATTCTCCAAGATGTGCGGTCTGTCGTCATGCTGGCGATGGACTACGGCCCCCGTCCACTGCACCGTTCGCTCCCGCCCTCCGAAGTTGGTTCTTTCCCCGGTCGGGTCGCTTTCTACGCTGCCGCCCCTGATTATCATCCCTTTCTCTGGCAGAGACTCAACTTGCTAGCTGATTGGCTGCGGCAGCAGGTGCCGGGATGTCAGGCTGTGGGGGTTTGTGATACGGCCCCCCTTCTGGAGCGCGACTTTGCTCGGCGTGCGGGTCTGGGATGGATCGGTAAAAATACCCTTCTGATTCATCCTCGTCGCGGTAGCTTTCTGTTCTTGGCAGCCTTGCTCACGGACCTTTCCTTACAGCCGGATGCCCCCTTTTCCTCGCAGCATTGCGGCACCTGCACGGCCTGCCTGCAAGCCTGTCCCACCCAGGCTTTTCCAGCCCCTTACGTCTTAGATGCTCGGCGCTGCATCAGCTACCTGACCATCGAACATCGTTCCGCCATACCTGCGACACTGGCCGAGTCTATAGGAGATTGGCTTTTTGGCTGCGATATCTGTCAGCAAGTTTGCCCCTGGAATCGCAAGCCGCAGACCAGTGAATCTCCCTTTGTGCACTATCCGGAGTGGGAGTGGTTGGATCCCGTGACGATTTTACGGATGGATGAAGCGACCTTCCGGCAGCGATTCCGTTCGACCGCTCTGTGGCGGGCCAAGCGCCGGGGCCTGCGCCGCAATGCTGCTATTGTGTTGGGCAATCGCGGAGATACTTCGGTGCTGCCGGTTCTCCAACAAGCAGCCCAAGACGCAGACCCCCTTGTCCGGGATGCTGCCCTGTGGGCTATTTCCCGCATCCACCAGCGCTACAGCATTTCGGCGCCAGCATCATCGAACAACACAACAACATACTAGCTTTTTCACGTGATGCGTCTGTCAATGACCACGACTCACGTGATGCACCGTCAATAGACACGAAGTTTTTTCGGTCACCGAAAGCTCTGGGAATGGACTTTGAAATGCGCCACATAAAAGACGTGAGGCACGAGATTCGGCGCGGGGACTCGCAACCCGCGCTAGTCTCGTGCCTGAGAGAAAGGAATTTTGGTCGTTGGGAGCCGGGACTCGCAACCGGCTGAAAACGATTATTGCAGGAGGCGTGCCAAATGGGTCTTGGATATCGAATCCACTCCTTCTAAAATTACATAACATCCTGGAATATAACACTTTATATCGATCGAAGTCCTGACAAATGTGAACGAGATCGATTTGGTAACCCCCTTTCTGCTTCGGGCGCCAGATTCTGTCTGTTGCATTATGCAACACCGTCGTGTTCAATTCCGCAGGCCGTAGAAGGCCAGAGTTGAAAAGCACCTGAGGAAGGAGGTGTCCGAAAACATGAATCGAATGTTCAGAGTCTGAGTAAAACTCTACCTGTTTTTCCTCGGTTCATCTCATGCAATCGAATTGTTCGTCGCGGAAAGGGGCAATAGGGGTTGGACACCGATGAACGGCGTGAGTGGGATTGGGGCGCAGAAACTCTCCTTAGCAAGGAAGGAAGGTGACGGGATAGTGCGCGCTACTGGACTCGAACCAGTGACCTCCACAATGTCAATGTGGCACTCTAACCAACTGAGCTAAGCGCGCAAGCTAGAAGTATTGTTTACAGCTGGGGCTTTCCTAGTCAAGAGCGCGGCTTTCCGATCAAGCGGGCAAGGAGCGAGTTGCCGGAATCTAGAACATGCCGGTGAACGGGTTACTTTTTGCCTAGGCAATAAAGGACGCCCCGGTCTGTTCCCACGCATAGGCAGTCGGAACCAATTCCAGCCGAGGATGTGATTGGGGCATCGAGCAGAATCTCCTGAAGTTTCTGCCCAGTTTTCAGGTCCAAAACGTAAAAATGGCCATCACGCGAAAGACAGCCGACGTAGACTTTATCCGCGGCGATGACCGGGGAAGCATCAACATGCCCTTCCGTGGCGAAATCCCACAACTTTTTGCCCGTTGTGATGTCTAAGGCATAAACTTTCCGGTCACGACTGCCTGCCACCACGATGTTTTGAGCGACAGCGGGCGAGGAGTAAAACGGCATAGCCCGGCGTGGTGGCTCGAAAGTCCAGAGTTTGTCCCGCTTTTGGATGTCCGCAACGACAATCTGATGGGAAATCATAGTGACAATCAGGCGATTGCCAACGACGGCGGGAGTGGAGACGGTTTCGCCCCCCAATGCAATAGACCCGATTTCCTTGCCCGTTCGCAGATCCACAATGTGGACGACCCCATCACTGCATCCCGTCGCAAAAGCCCGGTGATCATGAATAGGTGCGGCGGCGTTAATGGGGCCGTCAATCGACACGCTCCAGATTTTTTTCCCTTCGCTGTTGAGACAATAGAGTTGGGAATCGTGTGCTCCGAAAATGATGTGATCGTTGTAGATATTGGCTGCCGCGTGGATTTCCCCATCAGCCGCAAATTTCCAGCGAATTTTGCCAGTGGTTGCATCGAGGCAGTAAAAGGTTCCCTCAAGATCGCCGATGAAAACCAAGTTCTTATGCACGGTCGGAGCAGCCTTCATGGGTCCCAAGCGGGTTTTCCAGAGCAGCTTGCCTGTCGGGAGTTCCAGGGCATATAAGTGCTTGTCCAATGAGGCGACAAAGACCTGTTGGCCGACGATCGCGGGTGCCCCTTCGATGGCATCCCCCGTGCGAAATTGCCAGCGTTCCTCCAGGGGATGGGGAAGCGCATGGGCGACGGCTCCAGTCATCGCGGGATTACCCCGAAAGTAGCTCCAATCTGCGACCGCCGTCAACGCGCAGAAAAGGGTGGAAATGAGAACGAAGAGAGCAGCAGACAGTAGCCGTTGCCAGGTGTTTACCAAGCCGCTTCGTAAACGCGCAGTAAATCGTTTTCGGTAACGGGTCGGGGGTTGAAGCGTGCAGTCCATTGTTGGTGCGCCTCCTCCGCAAGCAAAGGTAGGATAGTCCGGCTCACACCACAATCCCGCAGGCTTTGCGGGAGTCCTGCCGCCTGGGTGAAGCGAAGGGTGCGTTCTACTAGCTGATCCGTTGCCCGTTGCTTTCCGCCGTATTCGTGAGCCAAAAGCTCCGCATACAACGGTTCCACCCACTCGCCGTTGAAACGAATCACGTGAGGTAGCATGATGCCAATCGCCACTCCGTGGGTTATACCGTAATGCGCGGTCAACGGATTGGCGCAACTATGGCAGATACCCAACATGCTGTTCTCAATTGCCATGCCAGCTAAATGGGCGCCGAGAAGCATGTTCCAGCGTGCCGGCAAGTGACGGGGTTCCCGCAGGACGGTCTCAAAGTGCTGGGACAGCAAATGCCAAGCCGTGCGCGACAGCATTTGGGAGAAAGCATTCCGCCGCGTGCAAACAAAAGACTCCACAGCGTGGGCGATTGCGTCGATGCCAGTGGCAGCGGTCACCTGCTGTGGCTGCGTGAGCGTTAGTTCAGGGTCGAGCAGAACGATTCGGAAAGCAGCCTTGCGATCACCGCATGCCATCTTCAGATGCGTTTTTTCATCGGTGATCAGGGCGTAGCTCTGGGCTTCGCTGCCAGTTCCTGCGGTGGTAGGAACACCGATCGAGGGGAGCATAGGGCGGCTGGCCTTGCCAAAACCCTTGTAATCACTCATGCGACCGCCATTGGTCAGCAGGAAGTTGATCCCTTTGGCACAGTCCATCGCGCTGCCCCCTCCCACAGCGACGATGCAATCGATCTGGTGGGAACGAGCAAACTCTGTGCCGGCTTCCACTTCGCGTTCGGTTGGGTTTTCCTTGACCCCATCGAACAACGCCACTTTCAAACCTGCCGCTTCCAGGATGGCTTGGGCACGTTGGGGGTGACCGGCCTGTTCCAGCCCTGGATCCGTGACCAATAGAACGCGCTGGCCTCCAAGCGACTGAACCGCTTCGTCCAGACGTTGCAACACTCCTGGTCCAGCAATCACACGGTTAAGAGGCTGGAAGTCGAAAGGAAGGAGCTGTTCTCCGGCTATGCTGTCCCAAGCGGGGGGCGGCGCTGCCAAGGCTACGCCGCTGCGTGCACTCATGACGTGGGTCTCCGTGGATCCGGAACGGCAGGGGTCTTACCGGTTAGGGTCATACATGGACTGGTCCTTCAAACTGGAAAGCACGGGCACGAAACAGGAAGTCCACGATATTTCCCTCGTGCGGTTGGAGCCAATTCAGTTTGATGGTGGGGATGGGGCCAATGTTCAAACGGTCGATGTGGGTGGCATCCAGCAATGCACGCTGGAATTTCGGGTCTTCCGTGATCGCAGTGCACACCAGGGTAGGCCCAATTTTTTCCAGCATTTTTTCTTGGGGACATTGAACAACCGTACAGAAGGGGAACATATACTCCTTCTTGGCCATGGCCACGTCCGGATGGTCACAATGAATGACGGTAGGACGGAGATAATCGCAGCGCTCTTTTTTGACGAGCCGCGGTCCATACTTGGGACCGGTCATGTCCGTGACTCCAGGTTCCTTGAGGGCATTGTCGATGTCAGCATTGACGGCATCTGCCTGGCCCGGAACCGTGAATGCTGCTAAGCCGGCTTGAGGATCATCGGGAGGCAGAGGTTGCACCGGTCCGATGCGGGCTGCAATCGCTTCGGCGATGGCACGGGTGTGGCGTGAAGCCCAAATCCCCGAGCAATTGATGCATCCCCGACCACTGTTGACATAAACGCTATCCACCATGAGGTCGAGATACTTTTCCCATTGATCAACCTTGTCGTCGCCCAGAAGGATTTTGCTAAAACCGGGGCCATGTGCCTGCACGCGCGGATTGCCCTTGTACTGCTCGACAGTGGCACTGCTCCCGAAGATTAGGCTTCTTTGGCAGCTATTGAGGACCGCCGCCCCAATATCTCCAAGGCCGGGATAGATGGAGATAGCCTGCTTGGGAATCCCCGCAGCCGTAAAGGCGGCAAACATGCGATAGGGCGTCCATGGTTCTTGGGGACCTGGTTTGAGAACCAAGCCCACTTGCAGCGGAATGATCGGTAGCCACAGAGTGTGCACGCCTGGAGAATTTGAGGGCAGCACCAGTCCTAAGACAGGGGATTGACACTGATAACTGACGGGGACGCCGCGATGCTCGACGCCAAAACCTCGGCTGAGGATATTCAGGTCCAAGCCGCGAGTTAGGGAGTCGAGGATTTTGTCCATGTTGGTGAGGACAAAATGATTTTTTTCCATGTTAAAGCGGCACATATGCTCGGGCAAGCCAGTCGTAGCGGACTGCATGCGGACGAACTGCTCCGGCGTTTGAGTGCCATCACCGATGGGCAATTCGGCTTTGAGGTAGAGGTCTGCCGCTTTTTTGACCATTTGGAGCAGGTCCTGTATGGGAATTTGCCGCAGAACATCCCGCGCGCGTTGGGCATGGCGCATGTCTCGTTCGACCATGGCGGCATTGGCCCGGCCTACTTCCGCCAACACTTCTCCGGTCAGAAAGTGAACGACCTTATCGCTTTCCAGGCTTTCGTAAGGCTCACCCCAGCGGAGCACGGGGATGCGGATCACGGCTTGGTCTCCTTCAGAAATACAAGGTGAGAGAGAAAAAACTCACCGGGTGTTGAGATAACGGATGGCAGGTTCGTGCAAATTCCTTTATGTTTTTGCCATTCGACTGGTTGCAACTCTGGGTTGGACAGAGAACAGGCCAGCGTTACAGGTATTGTAGCGTACAGCCGCAACGCAACAGCCTTACACCACGTTTGTTTCAGACGGTTTGTTAGTACACGCCTACTGTGGTTTGAGCCGCAATTTCGTGGAAAGGCCGGACACCACTGACACCGTCCCAAGGATACTTGAAACAGGGAGGCTCACGTTCGCCCTCATCGCGCTCCGGGAAGCGTGGGACGAAGAACTCCTTGGTCAAGGTGGTCAAAAGAACTCGTCCGGACTGGCCGTAAGGAACCAGCTTGTTGTAATCCTTGAAGTCCACTACTTCGACTACGGCCCGAGGCTGCGGGGCGTAGTAGGTGATTTTGTATTTGTCCTTCGCTGTGGGCATATCGGCGGCTGCCAATCCCATAAGGGTGTTGCCATAAGTGGGAGCAATGTAGATATCCGGTCCCAGATATTCCTCAATCATGAAGCGGATCCATTGGGAAGTCATTTCTGTACCGCCGCAGAAGATGCCCGTGACTCCCATTTGCCGCAAGGTGGTACCTTGTTCTTCCAAACGCTTGCAGAGCGCATCGAGGAGTTTGGGCGTCGTAAACATACAGCGGATGTTATGGCCGGCGGTGAGGATGGTCATAGCTTGATCGATGCAGTGGTCCTGGTAGGCTCGTAAGTGCTCCATCCAACCCTTTTTGATGAGTTTGACCACCCAACGGGGGTCCAAGTCGATGCAGAAGCAAATGCCGCCGCGGTACTGGCACAAATGTTCGACAGCCAAGCGGAGGCGGCGCGGTCCGGAGGGACCCAGCATCAACCAATTGGCTCCCTTGGGGAAATATTTTTCTGGAAGGGTATCCGAAAACATCTCGTAATCAATCCGGAAGTCGTCGCACACAACCCGGCTTTTCGGAATCCCCGTGGTGCCACCCGTTTCAAAGACGTACCACGCCCGGTCTTTCATACCCTTGGGAATCCAGCGCTCCACCGGGCCGCCACGAAGCCATTCATCCTCGAAAAAGGGGAACTTCTTGATATCTTCCCAACCCTGAATGTCTTTAAGAGGATCAAAATCAAAAGCTTTGGCCTTTTCCAGCCAGAAAGGAGTGCCCGTTTCTGGGGAGAAATGCCAACGCACAATCTCGCGCACATGGGCGTCGAGTTGGGCTTGGGCATTGCGGATGCGCTCTTCCAGAGTGGTGCCCGTGACCGGGGCAGGCTTTCCAGGGGTGTCGGGTAACATAGCTCCTCTCTCTACTTCGAGCAGAATCCATCAATTTTGGGGGTGATTTAGGGATTAATTGCGTATCTGGCGATCAGAGGTATGCGACACTTAGGCGGTTGGGAGTCAAGCCACTTAGGTGTCAAGTCCCACTGATGGCCGTGGATTACTCGTCTCATTTATAGTGTGGTCTGATAACTCATTGGCTAGGCATTGGGTGGCAGGTCGAGGATTCATCGCTCGTTAGGTCCTTTTAGTTCCCGCATTTGATCGCGTAGAGGGACTTTTCAGTCATCACATAAAGCACTCCGTTCGCAACGACTGGGGTGGAACGGATGTGCGTGTCGAACTCGATTTTCGCGAGCAAGTATTTATCGCTCACCTGCTTGCGAACAGCTAACATGGCCGCACGGGCTGCTTTGCGATCGGTCAGATTTTGGGCTGCTGCGACTTCGTCATAAACCTCATGCTGCTTGAGGTGGCGGAAGATGAACAATTCTCCTTGATCGTTGGCCAGCAGGATTTTGCCATCCACGTAGTAGGGAGAACCCCAAATGGAAGCTTTAGTGTCGAAACTCCAGTAGTGCTTGCCGGTGTTGGCATCCAGGCAGTGGAGGAAGCCGGCGAGTTCGGAGATGTAAACGATGTCATCAACGACACATGCGGTTGACATAGTGCGTCCGAAGCGGAAGTCCCGTGGCGCCCACTTACGATCATCAACACCGCCGAATCGCCAGAGTTCATGAGAGTTGGGGTTGGGTTTTTCGCCAATTTTCTCTTTCCCTTCGGCATCTTTCATGCGAACTTCCAGGTATTTAGAAATATCGCCACGGCTGTCTTTTTTCGGGGCAATGCAGAAGAAATGAGCAATGCCAGTCGTGTGTTCCGGGTCCTGCCCGACACCGATGTAGATGCGGTTCTTGTAAACGACAGGTGTTCCGATGAAATCATTGCGGGTGCCTGTTCCACCCAATTCATAGACGGCGTCTTTGGGGTTGCAGTCGAATTTCCAGAGTAGTTCGCCAGTTTCCGGCACAAAGCTGTATAGCCAGCCATCGCCTCCGGGAAAGATAACCTGACGAGTGCCATCGATATTGGCATAGACGGGGTTAGACCATTGACCATGCATGATATTCTTTCCCGGTGCGTTGCTTTTCCAGAGGAGCTTCCCCGTCTTTTTGTCCAAGGCGATGAAACTGGGAGCTTCAGGGGAGGGGATGTTGATGTGTCCTTCATCGACTCCGTTGGCTGTTACGATAAAGAGAATGTCGCCGACCAGAAGGGGCGAGCAAGCCGACATGTTATGCGGGAACACGTTTAGTTCCTTGATCATGTCGTATTCCCAGAGAATGTCGGCATCCGTGGGGGAGTCGTAGTCGATCTGCTTGCCGGTTTTGGGGTCGATCCCTCGCAGGGGTCGGCCTTGCAGGCCGTTGGCCATTCCTTGCAGGTCTGCACACACAACGGTGCAGCGGTTGGAGACGTAGTAAACACGATCCCCTTCGACCACGGGGGTTGAACAGAGACCTTCCTTTGGCCAGTCGTTGACCTGCCCGCTAGGCAGTTTGTCGTGCACCGCTTGCCAGAGGAATTTGCCGGTCTGGGCGTCAAAGCACATGAGAATCCCCTTATCCGCCGGCTCACCATTTTTGTCGGTATCGCGAGGATTGCGAGGGGACTCGTTATTGGTTCCGACCAGGACACGGCCATTGACTACAATTGGTCCCCCATAAGCCCGGCTGCCCAATTGGGCTTTCCAAAGCAGTCGTGGGCCTTCGGGATCAAAGTTGTCGGGTACTCCTTTCTCCCGAAGGTTGACCATGTTGCGATGGATCGTACCACCGAACATGACATGATCGCCGGGTCCGACATTTACCGGCCTGAGGGACTCACCTGGAGCAGATGGTGAATCTGCTGGAGCTGGTTCCGGAAGAGTTTCTAACCGGCTCGAGAGTGGAATTGCATCGGAAGGGGTGGCCTTCAAACGGTGTATCGCGACCGTGGCCGCTACAAGGCTGAAGCTGGTCGTGGCGAACAAAGCAATCCGGGCAAACCAAGGCAGGTGTGGCATCATCGGGTTTCTCTCTATCAAGATTGTGCAACTCAGGGTTAATCATCACCCACAATCATTAGCTTATTCTTTTCAGAGTCGGGTAGGGTGTTTTTCAGTTCCGGGTGGTAGTGTTAGGGGTGATTCGAACGTTGTCAAAGTATATTTCCGATCCCGGTAGGGGCGGACCATCCGGTTGAGGGGCGATGTTGGAAATATAGCCGTAGAGGGCTGCCGCACCTTGGCGGTTGGGGTTGGGGTCCTCAAAGCTAATTGTCCAAGCTTGCGGTTCCGGGGTGCCTTTCTTCCACACCTTGGCACGAATCACAGCTTTGTCCGGTTGTTGCTGGACAGTCAGTCTGACGCTGTACCAAACATTCGGTTCCCAATGGAAGGCGATGCCGTGGTTAATTCGCGGCCGAGCTTCCCAAGAGGTAATACGAAGGGTGCGCTGGCCATGCTCAGGGTCTATCTTGCCATCAAGGATCAGAGTGTAACGGGAATTGACGATGCCAACATCTGGCATTTTCTCGCGCACAAGTGTCCCTAAGACGTCCGCCTCAATGGTGTAATTGCTGACATCCGGCGAGGTGATATAGGCGTTGGCACGGGCGATGGGGGGGCGGGAATCCGTGTTGACCTTGGCCAGGACCTGATTGCCGTCAGCCAATTTTTTGACAAAAAATTTCCCCGCTGTATTAACCCAGCCGCCAGGGACCGCGTTTTCCGGTACCTTCTCGAAATCCTGTTGATAGGGGATTTGGGGAGCGACGCGCACCCGGGCCCGGGCCGTGAAATTGCCAAACTGGTATTCCACATATCCCTGTTGGCTAGGTTGAGGGCCGACGATCAGGGTTCCATGCTCATCAATAGTTCCTTGCAAAGCAGGGGGTTGGACACCAGTAGGAGTTTTGGGTGGCAAGGGAAGTCGCCACACCCCTTTCCCGTTAGGGGCCGGCACTGTGCGGCCATTAGCATCATAAAACACGACTTGAAACTGAGTCTTCCCCTTGGGAGGGAGGGTGACGTCAGCAGGAAACAATCGCATGCCGGCTACCGAGTCGGCTTGATAGGGTGTTTCAGGGGGCAGCGGTGAGTACGGATCACACTCGGCTTTGGCGTCGGGGTAACCGATGCAGTAGAGATCAGTACGTGTCGTGAAATAGAGGCGACCGTTGACGGCAATAGGTGTGCCATTGGTTTCGTTGAGCGTGCCTCCGGGACCTGGGAAGCGGTAGGTGAATGTTTCCTCCTCGTCCGGCCGTTGTTCGCCCCGTAGCGTCAGGATGACCATACGGCCCTTGACATCGAAAATGTAGAGTTTGCCGTCGGCAATGAGGGGCGAACCGCGAACTTCTGTGGCATAGCGATAACGCCAGAGCAATTCGCCATCCTTGACGCGGAAGCAGAAAATTTCCCCGCTATCATCCGGAGCGTAGAGCAAGCCGTCAGCGAGAGCAGCGGATGCCAGGCCAAAGCGGTTTGCCAACGGTTGGTTGCGGTTCGCCTTGTAGGGGCGGCGAAAGGTATCCCAGACGACTTTGGGCCGCCGGGTCTGCGGATCCACCTGACTGGCATCCACGCAAATAATCCGGCCGATCGGCGCCCCTTCCGGGTTCTCTTCACCGTGCGTGCAGATCACCAGGTTGCCAGAGACTACAGGGGAACCGTTAATGACCCCTTTGGCGAAGGGAATGCTCCAAACGACTTCGCCGGTGCGCACTTTAAGGGCATGCAATGCGCCGTCTGCACCGCCCGTGATCAGCAGACGCTGTCCATTGATGACAGCGATAACAGGACTGGAGTAGTAAGTGCCATAGAGCGTATCCGGACTGAGAGTGGACCACCACACCACTTGCCCCGTCTCTCCATCGAAGGCCACATAGCGGTTAAGCCCACGTGCCTGGTCTCCCCATGAGGCATTGGGCATTCCCACGATGACAAGACCGCTATCGAAAATGGGGGTGACAACTCGGCCGCCATAGCCGGTGACACGACCAAACTCTTCCGTCAATTGCCGCCGCCATACCAACTTGCCGTGGCTATCGAGGCAAAGCAATTCACCTGCTGTGGTGTGGGCGTAAATGTACTGCTTGGCCGGATCGGCTGTTAGTGTAGTCCATCCCAAGCGTGACGAGACAATGTCGGTGTGGTAAACGTTGACCCGGTATTCCCACAGCTTTTTCCCTGTTTTTTCGTCGAAGCAGACCACCTGTTCGCCTTCATGGAGTCCTTCCCCAGTACCCTGGATGATGTATAATTTGCCCGATAATACGAGAGGGGCTGAACGCCCGCCATAGGGTTGCTTCCACAGAACGTTCCCTCGAACTCCCTGTGCCGGATCAAAATCGCCGGGCAGATTCTTCTCGCGGGAAAAGCCGTTCTGTTCCGGTCCTCGCCAGTGGACCCAATCCCTTGCGGACAGCGGCAGCAGTGGTACGCACAGGCTGAAGAGAGCGAGGGGTAGAGGATGGAGGGGCTTCAGCATAGCGGACTCCTACAGGCAGTTGAGAGTGTCTTTCCTCAACTGCGTGGCTGAGCACGAGGAAGATACCACGCACACACGGCGGGCTTTCATCTCAAAGCGCGGAAGGCTTTGCGGGGGAACCACCACGACGTCGACCCGAAAGAGCAGTTCATCCCGGATGGCCCGTGCCACGGCGGCTGCCAGGTCTCCAGCGGCAGATTCGCGTGGCTCCACTTCGATCCTCAGGTCCGTCAGCGGCCCCCTCTGATCGACAACGATACGATACTCGGCCACTTCCGGAAAGCGGCGCAAGATTGCTTCCAACGTGGCCGGATAAAGATTATTCCCGCGTACATGGATCATATCATCGACGCGGCCTCGAACACCACCGACGATCCGCCGCCAGGTCCGGCCACAACTGTCTACTTTGTCGGTGATTTGAACAACATCGCCCGTGCGGTAACGGATCAGTGGGCTTCCCCACCGGCCCAAGTTGGTAATCACCAACTCGCCCTCTTGACCCGGAGGGACCGGACGTTCCCCGCCCACTTCGATTACCTCAATAATGTACTCCGTCTCCAGCAGAAGCATCTCGGCTGGTGTTTCGACGGCTTCCATCGCGGTGGGGCCAATCTCTGTCAAGCCATAATGATCAAAGACACGGCATCCCCAAGCGCTTTCCAAGCGTTGACGCGTGGCGGTGATTCCGCCGCCGGGTTCTCCCGCCACTACCAAAGCGCGCACAGGAGAATCCGCCAGGGGGATACCCTCCGCTGTTGCGACTTCGGCGAGATGCAGAGCATAGGTAGGTGTGGTGCACACTACGGTACATCCGTGTTCCTGGAGCAGGCGCAAACGTGCTGTACTGCTCATTCCCCCGCCTGGTAGGCAAAAGCGGCCCATAAGCCCAGCGGCTTCAAATGCTGTCCAAAATCCCAGGAACGGCCCGAAGGAGAAGGGAAAAAACAACCGATCCTCAGGACGCAAATCCAGAAGTAAATAGTTCCATTGCCAGCAGCGGAGCAGCCATGCCCAACTTTCCGCTGTGTCCAACCAACGCAGGGGATACCCGGTGCTTGTCCCTGATGTCTGGTGCAACCGGCTGTACTGCTGGAGAGGATATGTCAGATTGCTACCATAGGGGGGATGCTCTTGTTGATCGGTTGCCAATTCTGCCTTAGTGGTGAAGGGTAATCGCTCGAAATCCGCCCAATCTCGAATGGCATCAGCGGAGAGTCCCGCATACTTGCGAGTATAAAAGGGGTTTTGGGGCAGTACGGTTGTCAACAATTGATGCAGCCGCCGCCATTGCCAATGGCGCAACTCATCCCGCGATGCGGTGAGTAAATGGGTCGGCAGGCTTGCTACCGTGGCGGCTTCCGTCCAGCCCATAGTGATGAATGCCCCGCTGCGCCGGTCCGTCACCTTATTCTGTTTCTGAAGATGTTCTCCAGCATAGCCACCCTTTCTGCAAGAGCTTACCATGAAATTCCCGAGGTTTTACGCTACTTCTAAGGGATGGAGGTGCAAAATCTTTTCCGGCGGCCAGGACTGCACCCCCCCTGATGTGGCCACGATAACACTGTCAAAAGTAAGTGTCTGTAATGTTCCCGCCACGGTATTACCACCCGCCAGTTCGATTTGCACAGGGCGTCCGAGTAACCCCAACCGCCTGCGCCACTGGCGGGTAAGGAGGTCTGTTTGACCTTTCAGCAGCACGCTGTAATAATGGTCCAAGCAGTCAATAACCTGTTCTGCGGCCTGGCGGATCGTGATGCTTCTGTGAGTGGCTTGATACAACGAAATCGCATGAGGCAGATTTAGGTTGGTCCAATCTTCTGTTTGTTGATTCAGATTCAGGCCAATGCCGGCGACGACAGCCGATCCGTGACATTCGATGAGGATACCGCAGACTTTGCGGCCCTGGAGCAGTAGATCATTCGGCCATTTGATAATGGCATCCTGCTCGGTCAGCTTCTGGATGGCGTCTGCCACAGCGACAGCCACCCATACGGTCAGTAAAGAGGGCCGTGCCAATTCGGCCGGGGGTTGAAGGATGATAGATAACAACAGTGCTTTTCCGCAAGGCGCCTGCCAGGTGCGATGATACTGTCCCCGGCCAGCCGTTTGCTCTTCAGCGAGAATGGCCCAACCATCCCAGTTTTCCGAGGAGCGAACCAGCCACTCGGCAGCCACGGTGTTGGTGCTGGAGACTGTGGTATACACCGCCACGTGCTTGCCGACGTGTTGGGTGGGGAAATGCCAGATTTCGCGGGCAGACTCGCGAGCAGACATGGTTGCAATCGGGGCATTTAGGGGGAAGAGTTGTAATCCAAGGCGATATCCAACGCCGGAGCCGAGTGAGTCAAAGCGCCGACACTGATGCGATCTACGCCGGTTCGAGCAATTTCGCGGACTGTGGTTAGAGTGATTCCCCCAGAAGCCTCGAGTTGGACTTGGGGTGCAGCTTGCTGGCGCCGTCGTACCGCCCGTCGGATCCAGGGGACACTCATGTTGTCCAACATGATAATGTCCGGTCGGGCAGCTAAGGCTTGCTCAAATTGTTCCCAATTTTCCACCTCAATTTCTACGGGAAGCTCCACATTGCCAGAGTAACGCTGAGCCAGTTCGATCGCGCGTTGCACCTGTCCACCCAAGGCGGCGAGGTGATTATCTTTGATCAGGATACCCTCCGACAGGCTCATGCGATGGTTGTATCCTCCACCCATGCGCACTGCGTATTTCTGGAGTACGCGCCAACCTGGCAAGGTTTTTCGCGTGTCATAGATTCTGGCTTGTGTTCCTTGAGTCCGTCGGACAAAACGTCGGGTCAAGGTGGCAATACCACTGAGATGTTGCAGAAAGTTGAGAGCGGTCCGCTCGGCTTTCAAAATGGAGCGCAAGGGGCCGCTGAGGGTGGCCAAAATCATTCCGCGTCGCAGGAGCGTCCCGTCCGCCACGCGAGGGGAGAGAATCAATTTAGGATCGACCGCTAGGCAAACCAGTTCAACAGCAGGTAGTCCCGCGACGACACCGGCGCGGCGAGCCACAAATGCGGCGGTAGCTTCTGCCTCAGAGTCGATCAGCGCCAAACTGGTGCGATCTCCCGCTGGCCCGATGTCCTCGGCCAAGGCCAACTCGACTAAACGCCGGCAAGCTAGGGTTTCTGGATGACCCCACGGAGGAGGTGTTGGCTGGGGTTTCATCTCGTGAGGCGATCCGCCGCTCCGTCTCATCTTTTTACTCATCTTGACTTTTATTCTAGCAGTTCCCCGGTCCATCTGGCTGGTGGGAAGGATATGGTCATCCGGCACACGATGGGATCGACGGCTGCTTCGAACCGGATATGGCCCGCATGTCCTGGAGGTGAATAGCTACTGGCTGTCGAGTTGCCTGGGAGACTTCGTGGTACAGAGAGGGAGGGCGAGGGAGAGGTTGTACGCAGGGTGAGGGAGGACAATCGCAAGGAGTTCACGGTCCAGGAAGAGGGAGTACATCTGGGGGGTCAGGCATTGGTACCTCGTACATCGGAGGCGGGGAGGGAAGCATTGAACGTGAGTCAGGGGCATCTGAAGGGGGCATGGGAGTAGGCATCGAGTCAGCCATTCGTGCTATTTCCACGGCTTTTTGAAAAGCCAGTGTGAGCTGGTGGTTGGGGTCGGTTTCCAGCAGATGGGGCTGAACGCCGGTCGCATGGAGCGGATAACCGGCGGGAGAGATCAGACGGGCGATTGTAAGGCGAACAGTCCCGCCTTTTGGAGACTTAGGTATTTTCTGGGAATCCGAGCTTGTCGCGCCGGAAGGAACAGTGTTGAGCCATTCCAATACCAAGGGATACTGGAGCGTGCCCTTGCCGAAAGTAGGTACTCCGATCAGGGTGGCACGTTGTTGATCTTTGAGGGCGGCAGCTAGTACCTCGGCTGCAGAGGCTGTCTCGCCGTCGATCAGAACTACTAGCGGAATCGTTGAGGCGGCCATGCCGCTTTCGGAAGAAAAAGAGACATTGTTCACTTCCGGTACTTGTCCCTGGGTCGTGACGATGGTGCCTCTCGGAAGGAAGCGGCGGGCTACTTCCAAAGCGGCTGTAAATGAGCCTCCGACATTGCCGCGAAGGTCCAGAACCAGCGCCTGGATTCCCTCTTGTTGCAAGGACGCCAGGGCATCATCGAGTTCCCGAGGAGTTGAGTCCCGCAAGGATCCTAGGCGCAAGTATCCCACACGAATACCATCACGGTTGATCTTCAGCGCTTTGCCATAAACCGAGGGGGGGCGTACAGGCAGACTGACCACCAATTCGGGGATGGCGGAATCTCCTGTGACTATTGTGATTTCGTGCCAGTCTTGCTGAGGATGTTGCAGAGCTTCCCGAATGATGTCCCAACTCACCTCGCCTTGAGTGAGGTCGTAGCCGTTGATCTGCGTGATGATTTGCCCTGCTTGCAGGGGTGTATGTTGTTCCGCCCATGATCCGCGAATGATACCGTCAATCGATAACACGCCATTGTTCCATCGCAGGCATACCCCTTGGGGTTGCAAGTCTTCTGGCAATGGCGGCAATGGAGGGACAAAGGAGGAGGACTCATCCAAGCCGTTGCATGTACCGTGAACCACTTCCAGGACGATTGCCGCGGGTTCAGCAATCAGAGTTTGCTCTTGCCAGTGTGCCAACAGGCGGCGGAGAGTTTGCCGCGCCTGGCGGGGGTTGTGAATCGGCGTTTGGCGGTAGTGTTGCAATTCTTCTTTGAACTGCCGAAGAAGTGCTGCTGGGGCTTGGGGGAATACCCGATTGTAGAAGGCGTCATCATCCAGAGCGTGGCACAGTTCTTCGAGTCCGTTTTGCCATAACTGTTGGGAATGTGCCCGCTGGCGATCCACATAGAGCAGGGGAACTTTTGTCATGACCTCTGCGAGAAGCTGGAGTGCTTCGCCGGGTGCCAGCTCTTGCGCGTAACGGAGATAGTCAGGGTTGCGCAGTCGGCGATACTGATCCAGGCGGCGCCAGGTCTGGTGCAACCGGGTTCGCAGGTCTGCGGCTGTGCGATCGATCAGATACAGTTGGCAATAAAGAGTAAAAGCCGCTTCCCAATCTCTGAGGCGTTCCGCTCGCTCCGCAGCGGCCCGCAATTGCTCGACAGCCTGCCGGCCATCCGGAACAACCGCAACTCCTGAGGGCAGGGAGGTTTGTCCCTCGGCTACTGCGGGAGCGGTAGCGTACCACGCTCCTATCACCGCAAATGCAAATAAAATGGTTCGCACGGCTGACCTTTCATCCCCTATTTACGAACCGATTGTCAGAGTCATTCCCAGTATCAAATTCGCGGTCCTGATCTAAAGTCATTCCTTGATACTCGGCCCTTTCACTTCTGCACCCTAACGAATCCCTTTTCCCAAAGTTGCTGCGAAGAGTTTGTCTGCTCCTCTTGCTCTCTCTGGGGCTTGTTCCCTTATTGGGACTTCTAGCCTCCGGCTCTGATCTTGTTCACCTTTTCAGACGGTCTCCCTGGTTGATTATAAGTTTTATCATAACTTCTCGGAAGCCAAGCTGTCAAACCAAAAGTCCGAAGGTCTGAAGGTTTGAAGTCTGAGGGTTTACCCTTCCTTTTGCGTCATTGATTCGGCATCTGTGCCGCCCACTCTGAGGGATGTTGCAATTGGGGGACGGCTAACATAGGTCCCTTTCTCATGGCATTTAGACCCTGCGAAGCTGGTAGGGTGGTATGTTACGTCATTCCGAGGTATCCTGCCGTTACTTTTCCGACGAGAGAACATTTCATTTGGATGTGTCTAGCTGTATGATGGGGAGTGAGGATTTTTTTCGTTCGACAGGGAGAATGACCTGTGGCGTGGTAACGTTGTCCGCCCGCAACGGCTCGCTGCGGGTAAGGATTCGCCCTAAGCGAGGCGGCGAGCAGCATGAAGCGAAAAGTGATCATCGTTGCCGATCCCGGCATTGACACAGCATTTGCCGTTGCTTTGGCTTTGAATGATCCCGCGTTGGAAGTCGTGGGGTTGCTACCGACGGCCGGGAATGTGACGGCAGAACAAGCCACCACGAATGTCCACGTCCTCATCGATGTGATTGATCCGCCCAGGTGGCCGCGGTTGGCATCGGCTCTGCCCATTCGTTACGACTTTGATGGGTTGGCCCTGCATGGACCAGGGGGACTGGGCGGAGTGTCTTTTCCTTGTGCCTTACGCCACACACTGCATCCCGCCGATAAAATGCTGGTCGAATTGGTCCGTGAGTTTCCTCGACAGGTGACGCTCATCAATTTGGGGCCCTTAACAACCCTGGCTGCAGCTTTAGAGCGGGACCCCGCCTTGCCTACCGTGATCTTAGAAACTGTCATTGTCGGCGGGTCCTGGCGGGAACCTGGCAATGCAGGTCCTGTCTCAGAATTTCATATCGCATTGGATCCTGAAGCGGCCCGATTGGTCCTCCACTCCGATTTGCATCCTCTGCTGATCCCCTTGGATGTTACTCGAAAGTTGATTTTTTCACCCGCGGACTTGCTGGAAATGCCCAATCCTCACTCTCGCACCTGTCAGTTCCTGCGGCAGATAGTTCCGTACGGCATACGGGCTAGTTCGAATCTTTACGGTATCGAAGGATTCCATCTCAAGGATGTGTTAGGAATCGTGGCTGCAGTGCATCCGGATTCATTGACCAGCGAAGCCTTTCCCATCGACGTAGAAACCCGCGGCCAGTTGACCCGTGGAATGACGGTCGTCGATGCTCGGCCCAACCGCAGCAGCCGGGCCAATGCTCGTCTGGTAACAAACGTCTCCGTGGCGGAAGTGCGGCATTACATTCAATCCATCCTTCGTAATGCCGCTTAGTGGCTCTTCCGGTGTAACCGTTGCCCTCATCTTTGCTAGGTAAGAGATGGGCGGGCGTGGAGGGGCTGGCTGAGCTGACACACCCAAGATCGGAGGGCCTGGAGCGTGCCAGTCCGGTCCAGAGTTGCTCCTTCGAGCAGACGCACCAGGGTGCTACCGACGATGATGCCGTCTGCCACTTCCGCTAATTCCTGCACATGTTCAGGTTTACTGACTCCAAAGCCGACACACAGGGGCAAATCAGTCAATGTGCGAAGGCGCGTCAACAGAGCACGCAGGCCAGCGGGCAATTGTTCCCGGCTCCCTGTAATGCCTACGACGGAAACTACATACACGAAGCCGCTGCATAATCGCACGATGCGTTCTGCCCGTTTCGGTGTGGTGGTCGGCGTAACCAGCAAAATCAGTTTGCAGTCTTGCTCCCGACAGACCTCGGCCAACTCCTGGGCTTCTTCCGCTGGTAGATCGGGTACAATCAGGCCGTAGATTCCCGCCTGTTGAGCGGCAGCGACAAAGGGCTTGATTCCTTTCCGGTAAATCAACGAGTAGGAGGCCATGGCGAGCAGCGGCGTGGACCAATCGGCCGAATGTGCGACAGCCTGTAAAGTCTCGAACACGTGAGTCAGCTTCAGTTGGCGTTGCAAAGCCCGGCTATACGAGGCTTGGATCACCGGGCCATCCGCAATCGGATCGGAGAAAGGAAAACCGACTTCGATTAGATCGGCGCCTGCTTGGGCCAAGACGGGCAATGCCTCAGCGGTAAACGCTAAGTCCGGGTCTCCGGCGGTCAGAAAGGGAATGAACGCCGCTCGGTGTTGGGCACGCAGGCGCTGAAAAACAGCGTCGATCGGATGGGGAGTGCTCAATGGTGTCTCGCTCCTGATATTGGGCCATCGAATTGATTTCCTGCTACTACTTGCTATCCAGTCCTTGCCAGTTTTCTGGTGGTTGCTGTGTCACAGATATTTGATGCAAATAACTCCGGCTAGCACAAGCAAAGCGCCCACCAAGCGCCCTGGCGTCACAGAGTGGCGGGGTAAACCTATCCAGGCAAAATGATCCAGAATCAGGGAGCAGAGGAGTTGCCCCGCAATCACCAAGGCAATGAACAAAGCTGCTCCCAATTCCCGTGTCAAAGTGGCGCCTGCGAGCACGATCAGAGCACCTAATGGCCCGCCGATCCAGTTCCACCACGGTGTTTGTTGAATGGCTAACCATGAGGGGGGTGGTGGTTGTAAGAGAGCCAGAGCGCAACTGGCCGTGACAAATGTGCCACAGATGGAAAAATACGCCGCATAGAGAGGTTGGTTGCCTAGGTTGCTCCGAAAACTGCTGTTGGCTGAAGCCTGGAGGGCGATACAGCAACCGGTCAGCAAGGCCAGCAGAATCAGAATTATGGTTGTTCCCATGTTCCGGTGCATCATATCGATTCTGAGTCCCGAGAGTCTATCAAGGAGGCAGCCACTCCTCCACTGTTTGGATTATCCCTCAAAGGGAGGGGAACAGTACACCAAGACCTTGCTAAGTTGCGCCTGAGACCACGTTAATCCAGACAATTAATTCTGTGGCGTTGTTGGCCTCTTGGAGCAAATAATGCAAGTTATGAAGGGGGGTGAGCAATCTGCTGAGTAACCGAGAGCGGCGGGGGCTTCGAGTGTAGTTCTGGGGATAGTTTGGGAGATGAACGGCACAGACGGGCGACCTCCGCACAATCTTTATCGCCACGGCCGGAGAAACAGACGACGACAATCTGGTCAGGGGATTTGCGTGCTGCGATGCGCAAGGCTTCGACGATGGCATGGGCCGTTTCCAGCGCCGGAAGTATGCCTTCCAGGCGGGCACAGAGGTGGAAAGCTTCCAGCGCTTCTTGATCAGACACGCAACAGTAACGAACGCGCCCTGTATCGCGCCACCAACTATGTTCGGGGCCGACACCTGGATAATCTAGACCGGCAGAGACGGAATGGACTTCAGCAGTTTGGCCATCCTCGTCTTGCAAGACGTAGCTGAATGTACCGTGGAGGACACCAGGAGAACCGTAATTGAGGGTCGCGGCGTGCTGTCCCAACGAGCGGCCGCGCCCACCGGCTTCGACACCGATCAATTCGACCTCAGTGTCCCCAAGGAAGGGATAGAACATCCCGGCGGCGTTACTCCCTCCTCCGACACAGGCCACGACGACATCGGGCAGCCGGCCGCATTGCTCCAGGCACTGTTGCCGCGTTTCCTGGCCAATGACGCTCTGAAAGTCCCGCACCATCATCGGAAAGGGATGGGGACCAACGACCGAGCCGATGATGTAATGGGTGTTCTCAACGCTGCTCATCCAATCTCGCAAAGCTTCATTCGTAGCGTCTTTGAGGGTCTGGCTCCCGCTGGTCACGGGGAACACTTCGGCCCCCATGGCCTGCATACGAAAAACATTCAATTCCTGGCGGCGGACATCCTCCTTCCCCATGTACACCCGGCATTCGAGGCCGAACAGTGCTGCGGCGGTGGCTGTGGCCACGCCGTGCATTCCAGCTCCCGTTTCGGCTATGACTCGTCGCTTGCCCATCCGCCGGGTCAGTAACGCTTGTCCCAAGGCGTTGTTGATCTTGTGGGCGCCGGTGTGGTTCAGGTCTTCGCGTTTGAGATAAATGCGAGCGCCTCCTGCCTCCCTGGTCAGACGCTCGGCAAAATACAGCCGGGAGGGCCGACCCACGTATTCTCGCAATAATCGCTCAAACTCCCTGAGAAACTCCGGGTCTGTCCGGGCCTGCCGGTAGGCCTGCTCCAGTTGCTCGAGAGCAAACATCAACGTTTCGGGAACGTACCGGCCGCCGTAGGGTCCAAAACGCCCCCGTGGATCGGGAAGCTGGAGCAGGGAATGATCATGAACCTTCTCATTAGCTGGCGGGGGGGAAAATATCGATGACATAGGTCAATCACGTAATTCTCTTGTCTGTGGGGACGCGAACCGCCGTGGTTCTACGTCAACATGATCATTGTAGTCACCGGGTCTCCTACCTGGGTGGGCGGAACTGAAAAAAACGAAGACACCTGGGCAAAGCGCGAACACATTGGTCATTTTCCATGAGGATAGGAGAGAAGGGAGCAGGGTTGGAGTATGACCATTGAGAGTCGTATTGCACAATAATGATAGGGAAGGAACCTGTCCTTGCAATTTCCGGGTGTGGAGGAAGGCCATGCCGGAACTGCCGGAAGTGGAAACAGTAGTGCGAGACCTGCGGCCTCGTCTGGTCGGGCGTCGGCTGGTGAGCGTACATTGGGGCCCCAAACCTTTGCGACGGAGTTGGCCCGCTGTGGCAGTCCAAAGACTGCGGGGATCGCGTGTGGAAAGCATCCAGCGGCGGGGCAAGTGGATTCTCGTTTTCTGCGACCAGGGTCAGGCCTTGCGGATCCACCTGGGAATGACAGGGCAACTGACCGTAGTACCGCGCTCGGAGCCGCCATTCGACCACATCCACTGGTGGGCAGAACTCGACAACGGCTGGCAATGGCGCCTGCGAGATGTTCGGCGATTCGGCTCAGTCGAATGGTTTGCTCAGAGGGAGGAGGCCCTTGCGGAGTTGGAGCAGAAATTGGGTCCTGAACCGCTGGCATTACCCGCCGGATATTTACCGCGTATAGTCGGGCGATCGCATCGTTGCCTCAAAGCGGTGTTGTTAGATCAAAGAATCGTGGCAGGAATCGGTAATATCTACGCTGATGAAGCGCTATTCCGGGCAGGTTTACACCCGGCACGTCGAGCTGTGTCGCTATCTGCTCAAGAATGGGAGCAACTCCGCCGTGCCATTCGAGATGTCCTCCGCCAGGCGGTCCAAGCTCGCGGTTCAACAATCCGAGATTACATTGGCGGTTCTGGTCTTCAAGGAAAGTATCAAGAGCGATTAATGGTGTATGGGCGGCGAGGTGGACCATGTTCGCGATGTAAGACCCCGATTGCTCACCTGAGACTAGCGGGTCGCACCAGCCATTTTTGTCCCGCTTGCCAAAAATGAGGCGGGAAGAGGTACAGGGAACTATGTCATACCGCGGCTTCAAGCGTCTGTTGGGCGAAACTAATCTGGAACGCAAGTGCCGTTGGTTGCTTGGTGCGGCCGTCCTGCTGTTGATGACCGGTAGCTTTTGGGTTTATTCGGAGCAAACTCGAGGTTTGGCTTTGGAGCAATTCGTGGTCACAGGCCGCACATTGATGGCCCCATTTGTGGAGCGGGTTCATCTCCCTCAGGAACGTTCTGAGGGTGCCGAAGCATTTGAGACGCTGAGCGAGCGGCACTGGCCTGTGGTTCGGGAAAGTTACAGTGCGCGTTTTTTGCGTCTAGATGCCACGGACCCAGCGGATAAGCCTGGAAGCGAGGACTTGCCTATTCTGCATCGCATTCTCCAGGAAGGATGGATGGAAGACAGCCGCCCTGCTCCCCACGAGAACGCTTTCTACTACTACGGAGCCTTGCGGGCGGCTACGGCGTGCCTGGGTTGCCATCGGGATCCGGACAGAGTCAAACAGGCACAACCCCACTTGCAGGAAGGGGACTTGATGGCGGTGGTTCGCATTCGCCTCTCCACCCTGCCTTTGCAAGAGGGATTTCACACGAACCGGGCCATCCTGATCGCTTTTGCTGTGGGGACCAGCCTGCTGATTATCGCCGGCAGTTATCTCATCATCCGCTATGTCATCGTCAAGCCAGTCAAACATCTCAAGGACGTCGCCGAGGCTATCGCCAATGGGGAATTGAATGTGCGGAGCGAAATCCACACCGGTGACGAGTTTGAAGACCTTTCGCATGCCTTCAATCGCATGCTCCGGAATCTCATCAACATTCAGGATCGTAACCGTAAGCTTATCGCAGACCTGGACCGTAAAGTCGATGAATTGGCACGGGTCAATATGGCCTTGTTCGAGAATAACCGCCTCAAAAGCGAGTTCCTCTCCACCATGAGCCACGAGTTACGCACTCCGCTCAACAGCATCATCGGCTTCAGCGAAACCTTGCTTGCGGCCGACAACCTGACGGACAAACAACACCGCTATGTCAGTCACATCATGACAAGCGGACAGCGACTTCTGGCTTTAATCAACGACATCCTGGACTTGGCCAAGTTGGAAGCGGGGAAGATGCGGCTCCACCCAGAAACCCTCAACCTCGCCGCCATCTGTGAACATGCTGTGGCCATGTTCCGCCCTCAGGCCGAGAAGAAGAATATCGATCTGCGCATCCAGGTCGATCCGCATGCTCCCCCCATCCGGCAAGATGCCGGTAAAATTCATCAAATCCTGGCGAATCTTCTCTCGAATGCGATCAAATTCACCCCGGAAGGAGGGCGGGTCACCCTCAAAGCAGAAACCGATGGTCGTGATCTGACTCTGACCGTGTCGGATACCGGTGTGGGTATCGCGCCGGAAGAACAGGAGTTGATCTTCGACAAGTTCCGCCAGGCTGCCCACCCCATGACTCGCGAGCAAGGGGGTACAGGCCTGGGATTATCCATCGTGAGGGAATTGGCTCGGCTGCTCCAGGGAGATGTGACGCTTCATAGCGAGCTTGGTCGAGGCAGCACCTTCACTGTTCGCGTTACGGCCCAGTTGGCCGATGAGCCGCTCAGCGAGTTTGAATTGGCTGATGAAACTGCCGTAACATCCCGTTTGCCCCACGAAGCCAGGCACGAAGCAGGGATAGCCTATCCGCCCTCCACAATCCCTCCTTCTCTTTCGCGAGCACAATCCTCGCCGGCGCCGGCAGTACCTTCCCATCCCGCTGGAGCCGAAGTCCAAGATAATGCTATGGCCCACAGGCCAGCCCAACACTCTCCGCTTCCCTCCCAAGCCGAGGATGCGGAAGAATCACGTCCGTGATAAATGATAGACAGCTCAGCTTGTAATCAAGTGAGCACCAGGGGGCCAGAACCGCAGAAAGTCGGGTTGCCGAAGGTCTTGATGTGATGCCCGAAAGCGTGGGCCAGAGTCAACAGCAGGCGATTATGAGGCTCCCGCTTGTATTTGATGCATTGCCCCATACGGAAGCCTAAGCCATTCCCCACCAGTACGAAGGGGATGTTGTCCAGCGTATGGGAGTTCCCCTTACCCAATTCGTTAGTCCAGATCAGCAGCGTGTTGTCCAACAAACTACCGGAGCCACCGGGTTCGGGAGTTTCCGCCAAGCGTCGGGCCAGGTAGGCCAGTTGCTCGCAGAACCATTTGTTGATGGCCGTCAGTTCTTGCTGGGCCTTCTTGTTGCTATCCGGCTCGTGGGAGAGGGTATGATGCCCTTCCGTGATGCCGAGCCACTTCATGCGTGCCATCCCGACGGAGTTCGTGTATTGGATCGTGGCCACTCGAGCAAAGTCCGCTTGGAATGCCGCCACGAGCAGATCGATCTGTTGTTTGCTGATCTTTGGCATAAGATCGTTATCGCGCCGTAAGCCCGGCTCCAATTGGGGAACAGGGTGTTGCAATTCCTGTTTTGTGACCTGCAATTCCTTTTCCATCTCGCGGACGAAAGTCGCGTGCTCATCAAGCAGCCGGCGGTCTTCCGCAGGCAGTACGGATCGCAATTTGTTTAGATCTGTCTGCAGGTCGTCCAGCAGACTGCTGGCCAAGGCGTGATCCTTGGCGCGCCCGTAGAGCTTGTTAAACATCTGCTGGGGATCGTCGATCGGCGCAATGGGTTTGTTCGGACCGGCATAGACCCAACGAGTCCAAGTATCCGCCCGTTCAGGAACCATTACGCCGAATTCCAAGGAACCGAAACGAGTACGCGTGGCGGGATTTTTCTGGAGAAAGTTCTTGATCTCTTGGTCGATCGATATGCCTTTGGACCAGCCCGCCGGAGTGTCGGAACCGCCTTGGATGTTACCGGGGAATAATTCGATGCCCGTGAGGAGACAGCCGATGCCGCGCATGTGACCATCCCCGTCTCCCCGAATACGATCCGCTAAGCCGTGGAGAATGAGGGTGCGCTCTTTGAATGGTTCCAACGGTTTGAGACTCTCCTTCAGCTCTGTCAAGGGACCTTCTGCGTCTGGCCAGAAATTCCACGGAACCACTCCATTGGGGCTGAACATGAATACAATACGCTGCTTCCGCTGGGTCTGATTGGCGAAACCTAAAGCGGGCAGGTTCAGTATAAACGGCAGGGCCGCACTGCTTAGTCCCAAGTCTCGGAGGAATTCCCGTCGGCTCTGATGTAGTATCGCCATATCGCGCTCCTGTCGGAATGATTGGGTTTCAGGCGGGTACCGGTCCCAGTTGTCAAACCAACCGGTTTTACGAGGCGGGTTTTTCGGCAGGTGGTGATTCCAGTTTAGATTTAGGAGGTAATGCGCCTGTTACCGCTATCTCTACTACTAATTTACGCCATCGTCGTCCATTGTGCGAGAGGAAATCCCGTAATTGTTCCGGTTTGTCGACCCCATAAGCCCGGATTGATTGTTGGACCAGATAATGGAACAATTGTGTGGCGAAGGCTTGATCCATTTCCGGACTATTCGCCAGGAAGCGAGCCAAGTCCTGGGCATTCTGGAACCGGACAATCTGCCCGTTCCGAGTTTCATACTGACCGGAAGGGTCTACGGGTTGTCCATTGTCCTGAGGCCGGAATCGCCCGACGGCATCGAAATGCTCCAAGGGGAAGCCCAAAGGGTTCATCACAGCATGGCACTTGGCACATTCCGCTGGTCGGGTTTGCAGTTCGACACGCTGGCGGGTCGTGAGTTTAGGGTGCAATTCCGTCGGCAGGGGGGTAAAGGCATCCATGGGGGGGCGAATTGGCAATCCCAATAAGGCTCGCCCCACGAACACCCCGCGGTGGATAGGTGAACTTTCCTTGCTGTAGGACAACAGGGCGAGCAGGTAGGGATGCGTCAAAACACCCGCACGATGCTGCGGTTCAAAGGGGAATTTCTGGAATCCTTTAGCATCTGCTGGCCAGGGAACGCCGTAGAAATCGGCCAGACGACGATTGAAAAAGACCTCTGTGCTCAGGAAAAGCTCCTTGAGGTCTGCATCGGGGCGCTCCAGCCAATCTTCCAGGAACAATTCCAAGGATGTTCTCAGGTCCGCGGCCAGAGTTGCGTCGAAGCCGGGGAATTTCTGAGGATCTTTGCTCAATTCTTTGGGCGTATCGGCACGGAGCCAGGTCAGGAGAAAATCGCGCAACTTGGCCTTAGCCCGCGGATCGTTGAGCATACGTTCGGCTTGGCGCCGAATTTCCTCGGGGTTTCGGAGCTGTCCGGCCGCTGCTGCTGTCAGCAAAGCCTGGTCGGGTAAGGAATCCCACAAGATCAGGGCCAAGCGGGCAGCTATGGCATAATCTTCGGTCAACTCCCCTGCTTCGGGGAATAGGAAACGAGGAGATTGCAGGGTCAGCAGGACAACACGTTTGATAGCTAGCCGATCGTCTCCCGCAGCCGCCGCGAATTGCCTCTGCACATACAGCTCTTTCTCTTCAGGTTTGAGGGGGCGTCGGAATGCAGTTTGCACAAATCGTTCCGCAAAGCGTTGCATAGCTTGGGAGCGATTTCCTCCAGGGGGTCCGGCTAACTCATCGATTCGGTCCGCCACATAATTCGCCGTTTGGATCGCTGCTTCCAGGACAGCCGCCTCCCACTCCTTGGAGATGGCGGTTCCACGTTCCCACCCGAAACTGCGATCATCTGGGGGGAAGGGAACATCGATTACGGCCACTTCCGGGACCAGTTGGGGGCGAAGGAAGCGTGCCGATATGACCTCAGTGGTTCCCCTTTGAGGCCGACGCCATTGCAAGCTGATGAAGGCGGGACGAGGCTTGAGGAACAGATTTTTCTTGCTGTCATCCACCCCCTGTTTTGCCTTGGAGAACTCCAATCGCACTGAATAAAACCGCCCGGCCAATAGAAACACTCGCTCCCGGTATTCGGTCTCATTTCCTGACTTGACCCAAGCATCGATCAAGGGCTGGCGCAGGTTGTTCACCCACAAGCGAGCGGCATGATCCGTGCGCACAATGAATTCGTAATGACCCGTTTCCGGAGCTAGTACGGCTCCTTCCCAGCGGATCGTGAATTGATGGGGGTCAAATTTGGCGTTCTCCGTGTCGGGGCCGCGCGTTCCGAAATCGAAATCGATCGCAGCATCAACACGCTCCAACAGGCGAGATTTGGGGTTGAAATTGCGGCCGTTGTAGTATCGACCTTGTAGTCCTTGTTGCTGGTTGAGGCGTACGGGGGGGCGAAAGGTTCCGATCAGGTCCGCGATCGTTTGCCGGTGCTGACGTGCTGTCAGTCGAGCAAGTTCCCGCCGAGGCGGCTTCAAGCGGGCATACGCCGCTGGGGAGTAGAAGGCCTGATAGATGTACTCAGCGACCTGACGTGATCCTTGGGCATCCAATTTGTCCGGATCGTCTTCCGGCATTGCTCGATCGATATAGGCGGCTAAGCGCTCCAGGGACCAATCTCCCGTAAGGGGGTAGCTATACTTGGCGGTACCTTCCCCTTGGGGGCCGTGGCAGCGGGAACACATCTGCTTGTAAATTTTTGCTCCCGGAGCTTCTTCTGCGCCTGTAGCCGCTAGCCCGTTACCAAGGAGGGTCAACACCGCCAAGAGCCAGACTCCACGAGCTGGCGATACCACCCGATTCCACCTGCGCTGCTGCCATGGATCCCGGCAGAATAATGTATTCATATTGGCCTTTCACCTCGCGGTGTCCGTAGCGTTAGCGGGTTGAAACGTGTGCCAGTCAACAAACGGTTCCATGAAACTGGATAGCGTTGTCCACTGAGAAGCATCATGAGTTTGGCGGCAATAATTAGCATCTCTCCACAGGAGGCCGAAGTCAAGGGTAGTGGGTCATGTCCCTCGTTATCTGACGCCATTCTGGTCTCCCTTCCAATCGTCGATGTACCCATGTGGAGTCACAACTGGATTCATCATGTGGGTGAAGATTGAGAAGACAAGCGTTGGAGAGATAATGAGGACTTGCACCCTCTGGGATGCAAATTAGGCGGGATTCGGTTTCGCAGAGATCAAGGGAGGTCGTCTCGTGTGCCAGTCGGTGACCTTCTCATACATGCGGGCGATCCGGAGCAATTTCTCTTCCGAAAATGGCGGCCCGATGAGTTGCAAGCCGACGGGTAGCCCTTCGCGCGTAAAACCGCAGGGGATGCTCAACCCTGGCAACCCTGCCAGGTTACAGCCGACGGTGTAAACGTCGGACAGGTACATCGCCAAGGGATCGTTGACTTTCTCGCCGATGCGGAAAGCCGCCGTAGGAGAAGTCGGACCCATCAGAACGTCGCACTCTTGGAAGGCATGGTCATAGTCTTGCTTGATGAGCCGGCGGACTTTCAGGGCTTTGCGGTAGTAGGCATCCTTGTAACCGCTGCTGAGGACATAGGTGCCGATCATGATGCGCCGCTGAACCTCCTTGCCGAAACCTTCGCCACGCGATTTGGCGTAAGTGCCGATCAGGTCGGACTTCTGCGACGTGCGGTGGCCATAGTGCATGCCATCATAACGAGCCAAGTTACTGGAGGCTTCGGCAGGCGCTACGATGTAATAGGCAGCCAGAGCATAGGGGCTGTGCGGCAGGGAGACATCGATCAGGGTCGCCCCCAATTTCTCATACTCGCGCAACGCTTGGCGAACCAGCGACTCAACCTCTGGGTCAAGCCCTTTGTCAAAAAACTCCCTCGGAATGCCGATACGGAGCGGGCGAACTGGGTTTTCCAGCTCAGCTCGGTAGTCGGGCACCGGAAGGGGGGCGCTGGTACTATCCCGTGCATCATGCCCGGCGATGACCTGAAGGAGAAGGGCGCAATCGGTTACGTCATGCGCGAAAGGTCCAATCTGGTCCAAAGAGCTAGCATATGCGATCAATCCATAGCGGGAGACACGTCCGTAGGTGGGCTTAAGCCCGACGATTCCACACAAAGCGGCCGGCTGGCGGATCGAGCCTCCTGTGTCGGTTCCCAAAGCCAGAGGGGTTTGACATCCTGCCACGGCGGCGGCACTTCCCCCGGAGGAGCCACCGGGAATCCGTGTGCTATCCCAGGGATTGCGGGTCTGTTGAAAGGCACTGTTTTCTGTGGACGAACCCATTGCGAATTCGTCCATGTTGGTTTTCCCAAACAGGATGGCATCAGCAGCTTTCAGCCGCTCAATAACGTGGGCGTCGTACGGAGGGATAAAATTGGCAAGGATTTTACTGGCGCAGGTGGTGCGCACCCCCTTGGTGCAAAGTACGTCTTTGATAGCGACGGGCACGCCTGCCAATGCCCCTAAAGGTTGACCTGCACGGCGTTTAGCGTCAACGGCTGCCGCCTGACGCAACACATCCTCCGAGTCCATCCACAGGAAAGAGCGAAGGGTAGGTTCCCTCTGCTGGACAGCCGAGAGGAAGGCTTCGGCTATGGTCTGAGCCGTTAACTCTCCCTTCTGCTGCAAATGCAGCAGTTCTACCGCTGTCATTTCCGGAATGGATCGGGCCATGGTAGAGAGTAACGTCATATTGGGTTCGATTCTGGCTCAGAGGGATCCCTGGATGTTCTGAATGTTCATCACGAACCACGGCGTTTCACCGGGATTAGGTTGCTGGCGGGAGCAGATCTCCACCATCAATGACTGATCGGACCTTCATCGGGGCCAAATATAGCTGGAACGGCGAAGTAGTCTCCCAAGCGTTGAGGAGCGTTTTGTAATGCCTCGTCCACGCTGAGAGAGGGACGCTCCTGATCGGGCCGGAAAACGTTGGATAGCGGCAGAGGGTGGGCCAGCTCTTCGATCTGGCTTGTATCCAATTGTTGCAATTGAGCCACATAATCGAGGATGGCGGAGAGTTGAGCTTGGAATAATTCAATTTCCTCCTCCGCGAGTTCCAAGCGTGCTAATCGAGCAACCTTGCGTACTTCCTCTTGGGTCAGCGACATGTTGGCATCCTCACGCCTGGATTTGGCAGAGTGCGCTCCAGAACCGCCGGATGGAACTCAACTTTTCTGCTCTAAGGTAGATTGTCTCCCAGCAGAAGCTCCAGTCCCGCAAGAGAACGACGTTTGCTGGAACTACGGATTCGATCAGACCACGATTTTTTCAAAAGGCTTAACTTTGACGGGTTTGACGACCAGTCCACTCCGAATAGCAGCAGCAGACACCCAAACACGCTTCACTTGGCCATCCACAATGCAGCGGACTTTTTGCAGATTGGGCCGGAACTTACGCCGGGCGATTCCTGTGATTTTCTTACCGACGCCGCCCAAATATTTGGCTTTACCTCGATATGTTTTCTTATTTCCGTAGACCGCCTTACGGCCTGTGAATACGCATTGCTTAGCCATAACTGGAACCTCCTGAGGATGACTTTCCAATTGTTATTATTGAGATTGCCGTCTGTCTGATCTACATCCGATTGCATTCAAGCCAGGCTACAATACCTTTGTCCGGTAGGTAGACTCGTCCTGTTTGCTCCTGTCCAGCTTCCACCTTCTGGAAACGTCATCCTAGGAACTCCCCAGGGAATGTGACAAGATGGAAGGGTTCCAGACTGACTGTCACGGATCGAAGGGGCGATGGCAGTTTGCAGCGGCAGCGGGGAAGCTCTTTCTTCCCGAAATATGATACAGAAGCCAGCAATCCCGAATCAGGCAGAAGCCAGCTATGTTGCTTCCACTATGGCCCTCCTGAAAGGGAGGGAGGGAGAAGGCCGGTGTGTCTGGGGGTTGTGTCCGGTGAGGTGTGACCCATTCGTAGCAGTCGTAGCATGCATGCTCCTGGGGTGTACAATGCATGAGGATCATTGCGACAGGTGCAGGGAACACTTCATCCCAGAACTTTGCAACGTGGGTCTGAAAAATTGCAGGAGGGAATATCCCGTGCCTATTCAGATGGAGCTTCGCCGGATCATTATCAATGAATTGGGAGAGCAGCAGATCATCGTCCTCAAAGAGGTCGATGGCGAGCGCGGTTTTCCCATCGTCATTGGCACCTACGAAGCCGCTAGTATCGATCGACGGGTTCGCGGCATCAGTACGCCACGCCCTATGACGCACGATCTGGTAGCATCTGTGATTGAACAGATGGGCGGGGAGATACAGGATATTCTGATTAGCGACCTGATCGAAGGTACTTACTATGCGCGATTGCGAATTCGCAGGGAAGGCGAGCTGATCGAAGTGGATTGCCGGCCTAGCGATGCGATTGCCGTGGCCGTGACAGTGGGGGTGCCCATTTACGTCAATGAATCCGTTCTAGGGGAGGCGATGGAAGGGGAGTAGCGAGGCGGTTTATGGTCTGTCGTGGTTCTTTCTAATCCCCATGTTTTTGCCGCAACCGGGGGGATAAACGGAGTATCCACTGGACACGTTCAAACTCATTGAGCCAATCCTGGACGACTTGGCCTAATGCAGGGTCGTCCGTAGGAGCCAAACCAGTGGGGCATCCTACGCCGCGGAGTTCGCCGGCCAATTGCCGGTATCGACTCAAGGTCCGATCACCATAGCGAGCCACCTCGTAACCGTCTTCGGAGAAGAACACCACCACCGGGACGCGCCGTCCGCCGTTGATCAATAGAGCTTCCTGGACATCAGGATGGGCATCCCGGTCCAAATAGCGGGTCACAATCACCGGAGCGACTTCTGCGAAGCGCTCAAAAATCGGACATTGATTGACGCAATCGCCACACCAGGCACCTGCAAGGACCAATACATTCATCTGTCGGCGGAAAGAGCGTAACAGTTGTTGTTGCTCGTCCGTGAGTTGGATCAACTCCGCCATACGTTGCCACTTTTGCCGGTCAGTGTCCGTGCCGTAGTGTTGCAAATACTCCTGGAGTGGCAGGGCCAAGGAGAACTTATCAAACAGATTCATCGTGTGTCATACCTCGGAGGGGCTATCACCTAATTCCATTCGCGCACTCTATGCCAGGTTTATATTTACTGGGGTCGGTTCTGGCCCGAACGTCTAGACCCTGGGGGTTTTTGCTGTTCTGCATATGCTATTTGCTCTAGGCCTGCCTTGGTTATCTGGGTTCCTCGATTCTGAGCGTTGAACCCAGAGATTCTAGTCAAACCTAAGGTTTGCCATTCCCTTTGCCTTGGGGAGGATTTCATAAAATGGGAATGCCTGCGGAAGCGGAAGGATTGGTTTGATGCAGACACGTGAGAGAGATACCTGGGAGAGATATTTATGGTGGAAGTAGCCGCTCCGGCACGTCCCGCCCAAGGGGAGCACCTGCCGGCATTACCTCCGCCGCCCGCAAGTTATCGGGTCCCGTTGGCGATCGGCACCGTGCAGGTGGCATCGCGATTTCATCTGGCGCCGTTGGCGGGTTATACCAATTGGCCATTTCGCCTGTCGGTTCGTGAGATCGGAGGGGTCGGTCTGTGCACGTCGGATTTGATCAATGCGCGGGCGATTCTGGAGGGTGTGCCGAAGACGCTCAGCTTGCTAGCGAATGATCCACGGGAACGCCCCCTGTTTGTGCAGATATTTGGAAGTAAAGCCGAGGAACTGGCAGCCGCAGCTTGCTGGCTCATGGAGCGGGGACTGGCCGACGGCGTGGATATCAACATGGGATGCCCGGTGCGGAAGGTTGTGAAAACTGGCGGGGGGTCCGCCCTCTTGTGCGATACCAGCGGAGCGACGATCGAAATGGTGCGCCGCGTAGTGCAAGCGGTGGCTCCTGCTCCGGTTACCGTGAAGATGCGCTTGGGGTGGGATGACCAGCAATGGACCGCACCGTACTTCGCAAGAGCATTTGAAGAGGTTGGGGTTGCTGCGGTGACCATTCACGGCCGGACCCGCGCCCAGGGATTCTCCGGCTCGGTTCGGCTCGAAGGTATCCGGCAAGTGGTGGAGGCGGTCCGGAGAATTCCGGTTTTTGGCAATGGCGATGTCCGCACCATTGCCGATGCTGCCCGGATGATAGCGGAGAGTGGGTGCCACGGTATCGCCATAGGGCGTGGAGCATTGGCTGATCCCTGGATCTTCCGCCATTTGGACTACTGGATCCGAACAGGGCGAGCCGCACCTCGACCTACGTATCAGGAACGACTCGATTTCATGCGCTTACATCTGCGGCGGCTGGTGGAATGGAAGGGGGATGAAAAGTACGGCTGTATCCAGTTCCGCAAGGTTGCTACTTGGTATTGCAAAGCTCTCCGATTGCCTAAGAAGGTGCAACAGCGTCTGGTGATGCTATCGAATCTTCAGGAATTTGAAGAGGTGATTGCTCCCTTCGCGGAGAAGGGACCCCCTCCGGGCTGGACAGAACAGGAAACACAAGCCACAGCTATTCCGGTACCTTCGGGGCCAGTAAGTTATTGGTAATCAGCAGAAGACGGCACATCTATGAAGCAATGTAGTTTGGGATGCGGATGGGGTGCGGAACTCACGATGTCGATTGAAACGGAGGCAGGAGGTAGGCTCGCCCCCCAACGTCGATTGGAACGCAAGCCGGCATAGGCTCGGACTCCAGGACTGGAGAGGAGGAAGGGAATGACACCATTGCAGTCATTGGTGGCGTGTGGAACCAAGCTGTGGCTAGATTCTGTGGACCCAGACGAAATCGCCTTCAATCGTTCCCAAGGTGCCACAGGTGCCACGTCGAACCCGATTATCATCGCGGATTTGATCAGCAGCGGCCGTTTCGATGATCGATTGCGGGCTTTGTTGCGCGAGGAAAGAGACGATACCGCCGTCGCATGGCGCATGACGGACTACCTGGTGCGGCAGGCTCAGGCCGTCTTCGAGCCTGTGTGGCGTAAAACGGAAGGGGATGACGGCTGGGTTTCCTTCGAGGTGGATCCGCTCATCGAGGACCCTGCGGCGGCCTTGAGCGTAGAGGAAAAGAAACGCCGCTACATTGAGGAGGGGTTACGGTGGTCAGCCGGACAGACCAACCGGCTGATCAAGGTGCCAGCAACAGAAGGGGGCTTGGCAGCATTGGAGGAACTTGTAGCCGCTGGCGTATCCGTGAATGTCACCTTACTGTTCACCGATCGTCAATACACTTTGGCCCGCGAAGCTTGTTGGCGCGGATTGCAACGTTGCCCGCAAGCTGTGCGCGTCAAGACCGTTTATAGTATCTTTGTGAGCCGGATCGATGTTTACACCGAGAAGTATTGTCCCCAACTCTCACCAGCGGCTCAAGGGCAGGTCGGTATCGTCAATGCCAAGTTATTGTGGCGAAAAAACAAGGCATTCTGGGCGGATAAGGGATTGAAGTTACATCACGAGATTGTCTTTGCCAGCACCGGGGTGAAAAAGCCGGGTGATCCGCCCTGGAAGTACGTGGAAGCCTTCGCCGGGGATGACATTCAAACCAATCCGCCGGCCACCAACCGAGCCGTGCATCAGAGCGGACTTCTCTTCACACGCAAGATCGATGAACTGCCGCCGCAGGAGATTTTGGATGAGATCGCGGCTCGCGTGGACCCAACACATCTGGAGAATGTCCTCATGTCGGAAGGGATCGCTAAGTTTGCCGATCCCCATAAGGCCCTCCTTCAGTTGATCGCTCATAAACGTGAGAAACTGACATGACGACCACTCCTGAGGCTGCATGGGGACCCGACCCAGAATAAGCCAGGTTGGAACTCTGTGGCCTTGGCCTTCTAAGAGGGGATGGTACGCGTTCCCTGGTGGAAGCGAGATAGGCGGAATAGGTCGATGTTGTACGGTGTGCTTCCGGTAGTGACCAAATCTGCGAGGATTTCACCAATCACGGGAGCAAACTTGAAGCCATGACCGGAGAAGCCAGCAGCGATGGCTAGGCTGGTGTGTGCGGTCTGCTCCAGGTCTACGACAAAATGACGGTCCGGCGTGAGGGTATAAAGACACACTTGCATCTGAGTGATTTTGCCTAACCCGGGGAGAAATTCGTCCACAAAGCAGCGCACGGGGGTGGCATCGTCATCTGAGGTTTGCCAGGATATGGCATCCGGATCGGCATATTCTGGGGCACCGTAGTGCTGCGCCACTTTGACTCCAAGCGGGTCAATCGCTGGCAAGCCGTAGAAGTCGCCATAGGCTGTTTCGGCGATGAAGATAGGAAAGCGATCACGCCGGAAGTCACAGCGGCGTTTTTCCACATCAAACCAGAGCATGACCTGCCGCATGACGGTCAGAGGTATCTGGAGGCGTCGCAGGAGGCGAGTCGCCCAGGCGCCGGCAGTGATCACAAGGCGCTTCGCGCGATAAGCAGCGGCGGCAGTCGTGACCAGGTAAGTGTCACGATCCAGTTGCCAGTCTTGGACGGGTTCGTTGAGGTGGATATTGGCTTCGGCCTTGAGCGCCGCCTCAATTTGAGCCGCCACGCAATCCTCAACGGCCAGGAAGCCGGCCTGGTCTTCCAGTAGTCCCTGGTAATGTTCGGGTACGCGCAAGGGGGGAAATTGCTGGCGGATTTCCGTAGCCGACAAAAGTCGGGCGGGCAGTTGATGTTGTTGCACCGTCACTCGAAGGGCGGGGATCAGGGTACCGTCCGTTGGTCCGAGGTTGAGGCACTGGCATGGCGTCAGTAGGCGGCGGCCGGTGATTTGCTCAAGATCGTACCACAGAAGGAAGGCTCGGCGGACGAGGGGAACGTAGGCGGGGTGCTCGTAGTAGGCGGTGCGGATGACGCGTGTGCGGCCATGAGAGCTGCCTCGGTTATGGGGAGGAGCAAACTGATCTAGTCCCAGGACTCGCCAGCCGCGCTGGGCCAATTGCCAGCAGGCGGCTCCTCCCATAGCGCCCACCCCAATGACGATTACGTCGTAATTCTGCGTTGAACTCATGGTTGCTCTCGCTGCAAGGCGCGGATCAGGTATTCGATTTGCTGCCGAGCTTCCTGGAAAGTGGCAGCTTTCCGAATAGCTTCCTGCCAGGGCTGATAGCCGGAGCGTTGCATGGCTAGCCGAAGCCAGTCTCGTGCCACCTGAGGCTGGAGGGGATATTTTCGGAGCAAGTCTTCCGTTTGTTGTTCCAGGAGTCGAGCCACGGCGGGAAGTTGACGAGGATCCGCCCGCAAGGTGTCTCGCACCGCGGCTGCCGCTTGCTCGTGCTCCCCCAACTCTAGAAGGACGCGGATGCGAAGTCGGTGGGCTTCAGCGATTTCCGGACGAATGGCCAGAAGCCGCTGCAAGTCTCCACGGGCCAGGCGCCAATCCCGGCGCTCCACCGCGCGCTGGCTGCGTTGCAGGAGCAGATCGCTGTCGAACGGTCCCTGTTCGATGGCCGTATGCCATTCTGCTTCCAGGGCCTCGCCCTCAAGTAATTGCAATCGCCATTTCCGGGCGGGCAAGCAGGTCGGGTCCCAGCGGATAGCCAGGGCAAGGTCCTCCAGAGCCGCCTGTTTCTGGCCGTTGCGCATCTTTTCTTCTGCTCGAATGAGCAGACCTCGTGCGACCGCTTGCATGATATGACTAAGCCGTTGCGCGACCCGGAAACATAAGGCTTCCCCACTATCGGGGCCGCGGCCATCCACTCCTAGCACATTGAGGAAGTGGCGAACTTCCTCCGCCCGCAAGATGTAAGCCGCCTGAGCAGGACCCTCTCGTTCCAACCACACACCGACTAACTCAGCCCGATCGTTGACCACTGGTCCGCCGGGGCAGGCCGCATGAGAAGGGAGTTGCCCAATGAGCAGTCGCACAGGGGGTTGACTCTCGGCGAGGGATGACAAACCTCGTTGTCGAACGATTCCTTGAGCGTAGACCCATGCGAATTCCACTCCTGCCGGGTGATTCATGGCGTGTATTGCTTCTCCCACACGAGGGGGTTGGGAAGCTAGAGTCAAAGGTTGCATGTGGGCAAAAGGAGCCGACAATCGCAACACCGTGATTTGCCGCACGGGGTCGGAGGCCACGATAGTCGCCCAGCGCCACAGATTGCGATGATGTAAGTCCAAATTGTCTTGATAACTATGCCGCTGCTGTTGGCATCTGCCATTCACGAAGAGAGGAGCGGCTACTCCCACTGCTTCTCCAACCCGTGTTCCCACAGCCGCAACAGTAACAACGTGACGAGTATCTACGAGGAATCCTGCGAATGGTCGATTCGCCGAGGCTGGTCGAACCCAAACAGTGGCCTGAATAAGCCGATCGATGGGGTGCTGGAAAGCGGCCCTTGGAAACGAGTGGGCTGGACGGACATCGCCACGCAAAAAGCGTTCAATATCCTCCGCGGAGACGACGAGAGCAGCAGGAGCGGCGACCCGGCGCACGGCCACACCTAAACCCGCCAACTCTCCCCGTACGTCGAACACAGGACCGCCACTGTCTCCTTCCTCGATAGGCAATTGAACAAGCAGCAGATGAGCGGCGGTAGCCACCTTCCGGCCCCCCGCAAAGTAACCCTCCTGGACGTAACCATAGGCTCGAACTCTGCCGGCACTTCTATTCCATAAGGTGGGCAGGTCAGCGCGATGACCAATCAGAGTCAGTAGTTCGCCAAGAGCGGGAGTGCGGTTGACCCATCGCGCGGCAGTTGAGGACGCTGGCAAGTCTTCCAATTCGATCAGGGCGACGTCCAACTCCTCAGACACCCGAAGCACGCGACCGGCGACCCAATGCCGGCTCTGCCGTAGGGATTCACGCCGGCGTAGATAAGCGAGTCGATCCGCTTGTTCGCTGAGAGTTGGATCATCGGGAAAAACAACCTCGACTTGCTTTTGTTCCCCCACCACGTGGCGTGCTGTGATCAGCCATCGTCGCTTTCCGTCAATGAGTACGCCAGCTCCACTCGTATGGCCCGCTCGTATCCATGCACAAGCGGACAGAGGAAGGTCCGAAACCCTCGATGGTGCTGAACCAGGATTTGGATACGGGAATGAAGGGGAGAAACACGTCAAAGTTCCTCCCGCTACGCTCAGTAGGATGACTATCCACACTATTCCCACGATCGTTCGGTACATCGAAACAGCCTCTTGACCATACCCGTTCCATCTTCTCCCAAGTCACATGCATGCTCGTTTTTTCTTTATCCTTCACTTCTGGGGGGATGGCGGATGCAAAACTCCGGTAATTTCCAGTTGAGGATTGTTTTTCCCGTGGTATAGTAACTTCACCCCACCCCAGTGTACGGAGGAAGAGTCATCCCAGGAATGCGGGTTATGCTTTTCCTCCTCCCGCCGTATTAGCGCCTCACTGTGAAGGAGCTTGAATCATGCTAACGATCCTCGGACCCAAATCTCGTTACTGTGATGGAGTGAGCCGCCGGAACTTTTTGCAGATCGGCACTCTGGCGTTAGGCGGGTTGACACTGGCGGATTTGTATCGCGCGGAGGCCGTCAGTGGTCGGCGATCGCACAAAGCTGTGATTATGATTTATCTCACGGGAGGATTGGCACACCAGGATACTTTCGATCTAAAGCCTCAGGCTCCGCCGGAAGTGCGCGGTGAATTCCGTCCCATTGCCACCAAAGTTCCGGGGATTCAAATCTGTGAGCATCTACCGCTACTGGCCCGCTGTATGGACAAGTTCATCATCGTCCGCTCCCTGGTGGGTCAGAGGGATGAACATAGTAGCTGGCAAAGCTACACGGGGACGACAATGGATGTGGCACGACGGGAGCATCGGCCGCATTTCGGCAGCGTCGTGGTTCGCTTACAAGGAGCGACTGACCCCGTGATCCCGCCTTTCGTCGATTTGTCTCCGACGATGCAGCATAAGCCGTACAACTCCCCCGGTCCAGCTTTGCTGGGACGCGCAGCGGCAGCGGTCAAGGTGGACGGTGAGGAAGTCCGCCTTATGAAGGACCTCACCATGACAGTGGAACAACTCCAGGATCGCCGTGCGTTGCTAGCCCGCATTGATGCTTTCCGCACAGCCCAAGAGCGGACAGGGGGATTGCCCGTTGATACTTATCACGAGCGGGCGTTCGATGTGCTGACATCGCCGAAATTGGTGCAAGCCCTTGATGTCAGCCGGGAACCCCTGCATGTACGGGAACGCTATGGCAAAGGATCGCCCCGCCATCTAGGAGACGGCGGACCCATGTGGAACGAGCAATTGCTCATGGCCCGGCGGTTGGTGGAAGCCGGATGCCGAGTGGTTACCGTGGCCTATGGTTTCTGGGACACACATGGTGGCAACTTCCGCTATCTCAAGCAGCATCTGCCCTTATTCGACCGCGGTATTTCCGCCCTGATCGAAGACATATATGCCCGTGGATTGGACCGGGATGTGACGATCTGCGTTTCGACCGAGTTTGGCCGAACGCCCAAGATCAACAAGGATGCCGGCCGCGACCATTGGGCCAGAGTGAACTGCGCATTGCTGGCGGGGGGTGGTATGCGCACGGGTCAAGTGATTGGCAGCACCGACAGTGCCGCTGCTGAAGCGAAAGACGATCCGATTCCCTACCCCAACATTCTTGCCACCATTTATCGGAACTTGGGCATTGATCCGCACGGCATGGTCTATGATGTCAGCAACCGGCCTACCCCGATTTTGCCGAGTGTTTATGCACCAATCGAGAAGGTGTATTGAGCAATTCCCGCTCCAAAACGGACTGCGTCCCAGGAGGCAGGTACGACTCGGCGACAATTTCTTGGGGCTGGCCGCTTAGAAAGCGCTAGGATCGTAGTGAACCGGGACATCGATCATATTTGCCCTGGGAAAGTGCCTTCCGCCCAAACCCAGGTCAGGGAGACTTGGGTTGAACCTGCGGGGGCATAAGTTTTCACCGGAAAGAGTGTTGGGGAGTAGGGAAAGCCCCACTACGGACATCATGGCAGAAAGTTTCGATCGCGGCTTTGATCGTGTTACCCAAGTCGGCATAGCGTTTGACGAATTTGGGTTGAAAATCAGGGTACAATCCCAGCAAATCGTGGAAGACGAGGACCTGGCCATCGCATTGGGATCCTGCTCCGATGCCAATCGTTGGGACAGGAATAGCGGCTGTGATTTCAGCAGCGAGAGCGGCGGGGATACTTTCCAGAACGACGGCAAAGACGCCTGCCTCAACGATGGCTTGAGCATCCGCTAAGAGTGCGTCCCGATCACGCTGGACGCGAAAGCCCCCCAACTGATGGACGGACTGCGGTGTCAGCCCCACATGACCCATCACAGGAATACCGGCTTGCACACAGGCGCGGATCATAGGTGCTGTGCGGACGCCGCCTTCCAGCTTCACAGCCTGAGCACCGCTGGACTTGAGGAGTTTGCCGGCACTTCGCACGGCTTGGGCTGGGCTGATCTGATAGCTGAGAAAGGGAAGATCAGCGATGACCAATGCTTGACGAACCCCCCGCATCACACAGCGAGTATGATAAATCATCTGCCCGAGAGTAACGGGTAGCGCCGTGGAGTGGCCTTGCACCACCATGCCCAATGAGTCGCCCACTAAAATGGCGTCTACCCCTGCCGCATCGCACCAGTAGGCGGAGGTATAATCATAAGCCGTGACGACTACTAGTTTACGCCCTTGTCCTTTGGCTGCGCGGAAGTCCGGAACGGTGACTGGACGAGAGGTAAGAGGGGAACTCATAGCAGTCCGGGCCTCGAAAATGGAAATAACTTGTTGTCATTGTACCGATTCATGGGAGAAGCGAGGCAGAGTGGGAGCATGTGATAGAATACCATAGGAACAAAATGACCAATCACCGCAGCGAGCCACCGTTATGGCTTCCTCTCTTGTTACCCGATCAGAGACTCGGATAGAGGCAGACGAAGGCCGATCTCATGATCCTGCGGCGCGGCGTGCTATCGTCCTGTACGATGGCCAATGTCCCCTTTGCCGGGCGACGGTCCGGTTGTTGCAGCGTCTCGACTGGTTACGACAGCTACACTTTCAGGATTGCCGCCGGGTAGATGAATGGCCGCCTGCCCCTGTGCCTCTCTCCCTCGATCGCCTCCTCGAAGAGATGCATGTGATTACTCCGGATCGACGGCGTGTTTATGCGGGATACCGTGCCTTTCGTTGGATCGCCTGGCGACTGCCCTTGCTCATACCTTGGGCGCCGTGGCTATACCTTCCCGGTGTCCCCTGGGTAGGTCAGCGCCTGTATCGATGGGTGGCTCGACATCGTTACCAACTCGTTCCTTGCCATAACGGGATGTGCCAAGTGGTTCCCCCTCAATCATCACCTCCATCCTGAGTGGATGTTTGCTATTCACGACCTGTGGAGAGTAAGCTGGTTATAGGTTGGTATAGGGGTTTGGTTAGGCTACCCTGCAAATAGGAAGGGAAAAGTCTCCAATGGAGTCAGTTGATCTTTGAGAAGGCGGACACATGGCAGAGCTGGAGTTGCTGGGGAGCCAGAAACATGTCAGAGCCGGAGGATACAAGGGGAGGGCAAGCGGGGGATCAAGGCAAATTTGCGTGGCGGGCCTTTTTTCAGCAGACGACACGACCGTTGTTCGTGCTCGGCTCCTCGCGGCGCATCCGTTTTGTGAATGCAGCATGGGAAGAGCTGACGGGCCAGAAGGCAGAAGCAGTCCGCGGTTTGGTATGTAGCCGCCGGCGACATAGTACAGCTCTGGCCGCAGCTTTGGCCCCGACTCCTGAAGCTTTAGCAGGTCGGCCAGACCGTGTCCGCCGTCCGGCTCCCCACGCTCGACCGGGCACGCAATGGTGGGACATTCATTTTCTGCCCCTCCCTTCTGCCCAGGGCCTCTACGGCTGGCTGGGGTCCATTGAGGTCATCGGGGAAAAAGCAACGGGAGCAACCCGCAAACTTCCGGCTTTCCTGGCTGAGATCCGAGCGCGGCACGCTGACGCCTTCCGTTGGGAGGGACTGGAGGGAGACGAAACACGCCTCCAGCTTTGGGTGTCGCAATTGCGGCATGCCGCGGCAGTCGAGGCTCCGTTGTGGCTGGTGGGACCGGCGGGGAGCGGAAAGGAAACCACCGCTCGGATCGTCCATTCCTACAGCCCTCGGCGTTTGGCTGCATTTGTGGCTCTAGACTGTGCGGGCTTGCAACCTTACTTGGTGGAAGCTCTCCTGTTCGCTCCTGGAAATGTCCTAGAGGGAGGACACGCTGGGACGATTTACCTGAAATCCCCTCAGTTATTGCCCCGCGATTTACAGCAACAGATTGCTGAACTGGCCCAGAATCTCGCGGGGTCTGTCCGTTGGATGGTCGGCACTGACCGTCCTGCCCTGGAGCTTACAACCGCAGGACTAATTCTGCCGGAACTGGCAACCACCCTAGCTATACTCGAAATCCATATTCCCCCACTCTCGGTTCGCTGGCCTTGCTTGAGCCATTGGCTGCAAAGCTGGTGTGCACGCTCTCATGTGAGTGAGGAAGTGGTGGAACTGTTGCAGGCGTGGCCTTGGCAGCGCGGATTGCGGGAATTACGTCAGGTCCTTGAGCAAGCGCATCTCCGCGCGCAAGACCAACCTCTTCAACGAGAGCATCTTCCTTTAGCTTTGCGCTTGCATGCTGAACATGCTCCCGTTGTCCAGCAGCCGATTCCCTTGCCCTCCTTGGATACGATCCTGCAAGCTGTTGAGAGACAGTTGATTGAATTGGCATTGCGCCAATGCCGCTACAATCAGACCGCGGCTGCGGAACGCTTGGGCATTCCCCGCAATCGCCTCCTGCGGCGGATCGAAGCCCTAGGCTTATCAGTGCCGCCTGAGACTCCGAAGTCATAGTTATTGTTATTTCGGGGCGGCAGGATACTCCCTTGTACGATGTGGAATCCCAGATGATGCGGACAGGGTAACAGCCGAACGAATACGGGCCTTCGAGGGGAGGCTTGGCTATCATGCGTCTGCCTCGGATCATGGTGTGGGAATCAGATGGCTGGATGGCCCGGCAACTGCGCGAACTGGCCGCAGAGAACCGCTGGTTGCTTCGTTCCGTTCGTTCTGCCCGACGGTTACGCCAGGTATTGAATGCCGGCGGAGTTTGCGGTGTGTGCTTGCTCCAATTCGAGCCATGGTCGGAACGACGTGAACCGATCGAACTATTGGCCGAGATGCACCTTCGTTGGCCGGATGTGGCGGTGGTCGCTGTGTCGGATGTCAAGCTTCCGGAAGCTGAACGCGCCGCCTGGACAGCCGCCTTGTTCGATTTGGGAGCACGCTATGTCCTCTTTCCACCGCTGACAAAGCCAGTCTTGGAGGATGTGGTCAGTGGACTGATGCTGGCTACCCTACGGCGCGTGATCGGAGAGGAGGAAGCGTCCCAAATAACCCGACCGGCCCGTTCCGAACTAGTAGCTCAAGATCGTTCAGCAATTGTACCGTCGCCGAAGAAAAACGAAATCATCGATCTGGCCCAGGAAGAGGATGAGGTATGACTCCTCACCTGATCCCGGCGTGGGAGTTGCCTGTGTTGGATCTCCGGCGGTGTAACGCGTGTGGCTTGTGCGTGATAGTCTGCCCCACTCAATGCCTGCGCGGCAGTCGCCTAGGACCGTGGTTGATCCGACCGCTGGATTGTCTCGCCTGCGCAGCCTGCGTTGTAGTGTGTCCGAAGAATGCTCTGCAAATGGTTAATCTCTCTGATGTCGAGGAACCTTTACCTTAGAGATGAGACCAGCGGAAACCACTTTTTTCCATCCTTGGCCGACTGGCAGAACCGGCGAGTTTTTTCTATCCTGCACCATTGCCATCTGAGGGAACAGCGGCTAGTTCCATCCTTGCCTTGCATTGCTGGAGTGGTTCTGCCCCCCGTATACCTTCTCTATCCCTAGATTTACGAGGTTATGCCATGCGTACACACCGTGGGTTCACCGGCCTGATTCTGGCTGGATTGGTGCTGGGTTGGGCTGTTATCTTCGGCTCCACCACCTTGACAGCGCAGGGTTCCCCCAGCTTCACCCCTCAGGACAAAAAACAAGAGGGCAAGACAGGCGATAAGAAAACGGAAGTAAAGAAGGTCAAATCGAAAATCATCGTCAAGGTGCCCGATGAGGATGCTGAACTGAAGATCGAAGGAAAATTGACCAAACCGACAGGATTGGTCCGCGAGTTTGTAACGCCAGAAATTGAGGAAGGCAAAGCGTATATCTACGAGTTTACAGTCATCTGGCGGCCCAATAACTACACAGAGCTGACCCGCACGAAGGTGGTCAATTTTAAGGGTGGGGACCTCATTCAGGTGGATTTGAGCAAGCCGGATCCCAACAATCCGGATAAAGCCAAAGTGCGTTGGGTTCCTACACCCGATGACATTGTGGCAGAGATGGTCAAACTCGCGGGGGTTAAGAAGGGAGACGTTGTGTATGAGCCAGGGCCAGGGGATGGGCGCGTTCTCATCGCCTGTGTCAAGAGCGGTGCCGATAAGGCCGTTGGCATTGAATTGGATCCGAAAAAGGCCGAGGAAGCGCGAGCCAATGCCAAAAAGGCAGGTGTAGAAGACAAAGTGGAAATCCGTGTCGGCGATGCCCTGCAAGTCAAAGACTACGGCAATGCCACGGTCATCATGTTGTATATGGGCGATGAGTTCAATAATCTGTTACGCCCCCTCTTGGAAAAACAACTCAAGCCGGGCACGCGGATTGTTTCCCACCGCTTTACGATGGGAGATTGGAAACCGGATAAGACCATCACTGTCATGGGACAGGATGGCGATGAGTATGTCCTTCACCTATGGATCGTCAAGAAACCGCAAGAAACGCCTCCTCCCGAAAACAAAAAATAGTAGCCAGGCGTATAAAAAGCCCCATCTCCCCCACAAGGGCGGGTTGGTGAAAGTTTTGCTGGGATCTGGCAATAACTCTCCCTGGACGACACTGCTCCAAATCTGAGAGCTGGTATAATAGGTGGCAGGGGGGAGCGAGGAGCTTCCCCCGTGCTGTTTTTTGCAGAAAGGTCAAAATTTCCAGCACTCTTCACCGCGGGGAATACTCCCTCCACATCATGAGTACCAATGACCTAGCAACTCGCATTCTTCAGGTAATTACGGCGGCCAATTATACTCCGCTCAAAGCCAAGGCTCTTTTTTCCCGCTTGAAGTTGGGAGGTGAGGCGTATGCCGCATTTCGCAAGACGCTCAAGCGGCTGGTCCAAACAGGCCAGGTGGTAATAGGCCGCGGGCATACCATCCGTCCGGCAGAGCCGTTTGCAACCGTGGTGGGGATTTATCGCCGCGTCCCGACGGGTCATGGTTATGTACGCCCTCACGCTGTGGATGGTACGCCCCAAGCTGCCGACATTTTCATCCGTGCGGATCGCGCTTTGGATGCTGCCACAGGCGACGAGGTTCTGGTGCGTGTCCTGCGGCCAGCCAGCAAGACACGCGATGCCTCCGGAGAAATTGTTCAGGTCCTGGAACGGGCCACACGGACTTTTGTCGGTACTTACTTCGAGCGGGAAGGGCAAGGGTTCGTGCGGGTCGATGGCAATGTCTTTACGCATAGCGTATCCGTCGGGGATGCTGGAGCCAAAGGAGCCAAAGCTGGCGATAAGGTCGTGGTAGAAATGCTCCGTTTTCCCACACCGGAAGAGCGCGGGGAAGGGGTCATCACGGAGGTCCTGGGTCCTTTACATCAGCCCGGTGTGGATACGCTGACAGTGATCCGGGCGTTTGGGTTGCCCGACACCTTTCCAGCCGAGGTGCTGGCGGAAGCCCGGCAAGTCGCCTCGCAGTTCGAGGATATGCCATTGCAGGGCCGTGAGGACTTCACCCACGAGCTGGTGGTCACTATTGACCCCCCTGATGCCAAGGACTTTGACGATGCTGTTAGTGTCAGTGTGGATCCAAAGAGCCGGCATTGGATACTGTCCGTGCACATCGCAGATGTCGGGGCCTTTGTCAAAGCAGGAGGTGCCCTGGATCAGGAAGCCCGGCGGCGAGGAACCAGCGTTTACCTTCCCCAAAAAGTCCTGCCTATGTTTCCGGAAGTCTTGTCCAACGGCTTGGCCTCATTACAGGAAGGGAAAGTCCGGTGGGTCAAGACGGTGCGCTTGGAGTACACCCCTCACTTGCAGAAAGGAAGTGTGACGTTTCACAATGCGGTAATCCGCAATCGCCGCCGGTTTACTTACGATCAAGTCCAAGCGGTCCTGGACGAATTGGAGCGGCGCGAACAGGCAGGCTGGCCACCGGCGCGAGTGATTGCAGAACCGGTGGGCCAAGTCGAGGTGGAGTTGGTGGCTTTGATCCGCCGCATGCGAGACTTGGCTCGCTTACTGCGGAAAAAGCGGCTGCGCCGGGGAGCGCTGGAGCTGGAAATGCCGGAGACTGTGCTGGAATACGATGATCAGGGACGAATCTGTGGCGCTCACTACGCTACCCACACCTTCAGCCACCGGATCATCGAGGAGTTCATGTTGGCGGCGAACGAGGCAGTGGCCGAGCATCTGACGGCCCATGGGGTGCTCTTCTTGCGCCGGGTTCACCCTCCGCCACAAGAGGATAAATTGGCGGCATTCGCCCAATTCGCCGCCTTGCTTGGTTATCCCCTCCGCCGGCCCCAGGATCGCTTCGAGTTGCAACGGGTCCTGCAAGAAACCGCCGACAAGCCGGAACGTGCCGCCTTGCACTATGCCCTCCTCCGCAGCCTCAAACAAGCGGTTTATTCCCCCATTGCCGAGGAACATTACGCCTTGGCCCTCCGTCACTATTGCCACTTCACCTCGCCCATCCGCCGTTACCCGGATTTGCAAGTCCATCGTCAGCTCGACCGCTTGCTCCGCCGCAAGAAACCTGTGGCACAAAAGGATGAACTGATCGCCCTCGGTGATCATTGCTCCAAAATGGAGCGCCGAGCTGAGTTGGCGGAGCGAGAACTTGTCAAGCTCAAGGTGCTGACCTATCTCAGCGAACGGATCGGCGAACGCTTTGACGCCGTCATTACTGGGGTGGCCGATTACGGCTTCTATGCCCAGGCAGAAAAATTCCCTGCCGAAGGGTTGGTGCACATCTCCTCGCTGGTGGACGACTACTACTGGTACGATGCCGACAGCTACACTTTGCAGGGGCAGCGTACCGGCCGCCGCTTTCGATTGGGAGATCGCGTCCGTGTCGAAGTGGCCCGCGTGGACTTGGTCCGGCGACTGTTGGATTTCCGCTTGGCCGGCGATTTGGACGAATCACCCCGGAAAGCCTCTCATCGAAAATGGCCGCGCTTGGGGCGATCGCCCCGCCATTTCCGCAGAGGGGACGATGAACAGGATTGATCTTGGCCCTCCCCAAGTGTCCAGTCTTCGGAGGCTGAACTATCCCGCAGTGGTGATTGTCAACCGGTTGGCTACCGCCGCGGATTTGCGACCGCGGAATGGGGCCACAACGAAGAAAACAACCCAGCATCTCTCCATTGTGGCAACGCAACCTTGGATTTGCTCAGGAATGGAACAATCAATGGAACAATCCGTAGCAAAACCGGACCCAATTCAGAACCAGGCATTCGAGCCAAACCGCAACTTCCCGGCTTCTTCACACAATTTCACCGTTGCACCGCTGGACGCTGGCAGCGGCAGTGCTTACGATAAAAACAAACGGTTGCAGAGGGCGTGGCCCCGGCTGAATCGGTCAGTCGGCGGCCACATCTAATTTTCGGAGGACTGCTTGCTCAGTCTACGCGCTTCTGCAGCCCAATAACACTCCCCTTCTATCCAGCAAGGGGAGGGGATTTTCTGTCTTTTGAGGAACCGGTGCACGAACTGGTCGCATAACGATGCTGAAACTTGACAAAGTACGCAACATTGGCATCATGGCTCACGTGGACGCAGGGAAAACTACGACCACGGAGCGCATTCTGTATTACAGCGGAACCAAGCATAAGGTTGGCGATGTCGATACAGGGGATACCACCACCGACTTCGATCCGCTGGAGAAGCAGAAAGGGATCACGATCAATTCGGCGGCTGTTTCCGTGGAGTGGGGTGATCACACCATCAATATCATCGATACTCCCGGTCACGTTGATTTTACCGCAGAAGTGGAGCGTTCCCTGCGCGTCCTCGATGGAGCGGTCGGTGTATTCTGCGCTGTGGGGGGCGTGGAGGTTCAGTCGGAGACGGTCTGGCGGCAGGCCAACAAATATAAAGTGCCCCGGATTGCCTACGTCAACAAGCTGGATCGGATGGGGGCGGACTTCTGGGGATGTGTGCGCCAAATCGAAGAGAAGCTGCTCACCAAGCCTGCCGTGGTCACCATTCCGGCGGGTCAGGATTCCGCCTTCGAGGGGTTGATTGATCTGATCGAAATGAAGTTCATCACGCGCGACGAAAACGACGTCACGAAGCGCAACTTCTTTGTCCACCCCATACCGGACAAGTATCGAGCCGAGGCAGAAAAAGCCCGCGAGCAACTGCTCGATGTCGTCTCGGCGGCCTGTGACGAAATCACCGAGTTGGTTCTGGAGGGTAAGCCCGTACCCGCCGAATTGATCCGTAAAGCATTACGGCGGGGTACTCTCAGCGGCCAGTTTACTCCTATCCACTGCGGTTCGTCCAAGCTCTTCCAAGGCGTGCAGCAATTGCTGGACTTGATCGTCGATTGTTTGCCCAGTCCCGTGGATCGTCCTCCGGTGGAAGGGATCAATCCAAAGACCAAGGAAGTGGAATATCGCCGTCCGGATGCCTCGGAGCCATTTACGGCGCTGGCCTTCAAAACGGTCGCGGAGTCCACGGGCGACCTCGTTTATATTCGGATTTATTCCGGTGAGATGAAACCGGGTGCTACCTACCTGAATACCACCTTGAACAAATCCGAACGGGTGGTCCGCTTCTATCGCATGATGGGAGATAAACGGATCGAGCTGGAATCGGCAGGGCCGGGAGATATTGTCGCCGCGATTGGTCTAAAACAAACGGCGACGGGGCATACCCTCTGCGATCCCGAGTCACCAATTGCCTTGGAATCGATCACCTTCCCCAAGCCGGTGGTGTCTGCCGCTTTGTCCTTCGCGCGGACCTTAGACAGCGGCAAGGTGGGCGAAGCCCTGTCCCGTTTGGTGCGCGATGATCCGACCCTCAAGGCCCATACCGATGAGGAAACGAAAGAAACCATTCTCAGCGGCATGGGGGAATTGCACCTGGAAATCAGTCTGGAGAAACTGCGTCGTTCTCTGAACTTGCCGCAGGGAGACCCCCAAGTGCAGTTGGGTAAGCCCCGTGTGGCCTATCGCCAGACCTTCGCCAAGGAGGTCGATCTGGAGTACCGCTACATCAAACAGACGGGTGGGCGCGGGAAGTATGCTGTCATCAATGTACGGTATAAGCCCCTCTCGGCGGAGGATATTGCAGACCGCATTCGGGAGATCGAGCAACGGAATGATCCGAAAATCAAACCCGACCCCAACAATATCTACTTCGTTAATTCCATCACTCAAGGGGTGATTCCGAAGGAATATATTCCTTCGGTGGAGGAAGGACTCCGTGATGCCGCCAAGCGGGGATACAAGTACCCCTTCCCCTTTGTGGACCTGGAATTTGAGCTGCACTTCGGTAAGTACCATCCTGTGGATTCGTCGCAGGATGCCTTCTATCTGTGCGCTCTAGAGGCCTTCCGGGACGCCGAGGAAAAGGCCGGCATTGTATTGCTGGAGCCGATCATGAAGGTGGTCGTGGTTTGCCCCAAGCAATATCAGGGTGCTATCAGCGGTGACATCAGCCGCCGCCGGGGTATGATCGAGGAAACCAGCGAAGACAAGGGAATCGCTCAGGTGGTTGCCAAGATTCCCTTAGCCAACCTGTTTGGGTATACTAATGATTTGCGGGGTGCCACGGGTGGTACAGCGAGCTTCTCGATGGAATTCAGCCATTATGCCCCGGTACCGATCGAGCTGGCGGACCTGCCCAAGAAGGATGACAAAAAGAAGTAAGTCCGAAGGGGAGGGATCCTGTCAGACGGCCAAGAATACCTACCTGGTGTGCGTGAAAGGGGAGGTAAGGTTCGGAAAGACCGGCTTGCTCAAACTGGCTGTCCTTAGATGAGTCCCAAGAGGAGGGTATTCATCCCAAACTATTTGAGAGATTGATGGCGGTTTCGGAACCGTTGGGTAAGTTTGCAAGCGATAGGAAGATACGACAGGAGTGCGAATATGAAGAAGGGAATTCATCCCCAGAATTATCGGCCCGTGGTCTTTCAGGATGCCTCGGCCAACTTCGCCTTTCTGACTCGGTCGTGCGTCGAGACCGAGGAAACGATTGTTTGGACGGATGGGAAGGAGTATCCTCTCTATCGTTTGGAAATCTCCAGCGCTAGCCATCCGTTTTTCACAGGCAAAATGAAGTTTGTGGATACCACGGGACGAGTGCAGAAATTCCAGGACAAGTACAAGAACGCCCGCTATGCCCGTGGCAAAGGCCCCAGCGAAGGGGAAAAGAGCTAAGAAAGATCAAGTGCTTTTTGCATGTTGGGTCGTGCTGCGGTATCCCGCTAGTGTGTGATGTTCGACCTGCGGCGTAGAAGTTCAGGATAGACGACCAGTCTCAGCAGAATAGGAGTACAAAAAGTCCCTCCGTGGTGGTATGGTCCTTTCACTCAAACGTTCCCATGCCAGTGTAAGGTCAGGCTAACCGATTGATGCACACAGCACTGGATGAGAAACTGGCCCGCTACCGTGAGCTGGAGCAACAGTGGTACGATCCAGCCACAGCAGCAGATCCCGTACGCGCAGCCGCCGTTGCACGAGAGCGCGGCGCGTTGGCTAAAATTGTGGAGCCGTATTTGGAACTGCAAAAGCTGGACGCAGCCATTCAGGAAGCCCAAACCTTGGCTGATCAGGAGGAAGATGCCGAGCTTCGCGCCTTGGCTGAAGAAGAACTGGCTGCTTTGCGGCAACGGCGGGAGAAGATCTGGCAGCGTTTGGAAGAAGAATTGTTGATTGATCCGGCCGAAGATTTCTCGCGAGTGATCATGGAGATTCGCGCCGGCGAAGGAGGCGATGAAGCGGCCCTGTTTGCCGGTGATCTATACGGCATGTACATTCGCTATGCCCGTTCCAAAGGCTGGACCGTTGAGGATATTGCTCACCAGCCGGGGGATGCAGGTGGGTTCAAGGAAGTGATCTTTGCTATCGAAGGGGAGAACGTTTACCGTTATCTGCGGCACGAATCCGGCGGGCATCGGGTGCAAAGGGTTCCGGCTACGGAGACGATGGGTCGGATTCATACCTCCTTAGCCACTGTGGCTGTGCTGCCGGAGCCTGATGAAGTTCAGGTGGTGATCAAGCCCGAGGACATAGAATGGGAACGAATGCGTGCTGGCGGCGCAGGCGGACAACATGTCAACAAAACCGAATCGGCTGTCCGGATCTGGTATAAGAAAGGGACGCCAGAAGAGCTGGAAGTGAAATGCCAGGATGAACGAAGCCAGCACAAAAACTACGAGCGGGCCATGCGCATTTTGCGGACCCGCCTCTTCCAACGCCAGCAGCAGAAACTCCAGCAGGAGCGCGCCGATCTGAGGCGAGTCCAAGTCGGCAGTGGAGAGCGCGGCTCGAAGATCCGCACCTATCACTTCAAGGAAAGTCGCGTGACCGATCACCGTATCGGCTTGACCATTTACAAGCTCGACGAGATACTCGGTGGCAATCTGGACTTGATTATTGAGCCTCTACGCGAACACTGGAAGCGGCAAAAGTTGGCCAGTTTGGGGGCCTGACTTTCTATCTGCTCGGTATCCGCAAGAGGCGGAGTGAAGCCGTATCGAATCGCTTTCCCACTTACAAACGAGCACGACCCATGGCTGATTCCTCGCCATTAGCTCCAGCTTCCTCGTCAACTCCCACGCCGACGACCCCCGGTGAAACAGTCTGGACTATCCAGGCCTTACTGACCTGGACGACTGACTATCTGACCCGCAAGGGGGTGGAATCGCCGCGGACGGAGGCTCAGCTTCTGCTAGCCCATGTTCTGGGCTGCAAACGTGTAGACCTGCTGGTGCGCTACGACGAGGTGCCCGGAGAAAATCACCGCCGTCAATATCGGGAACTGATCCAGCGGCGGGTGGCAGGTTGGCCTACAGCTTATCTCATCGGAAGTCGCGATTTTTATCTGCTGACCTTCGAGGTGACGCCCGCTGTACTGATCCCTCGACCCGATACGGAAACTTTGGTGCTGGAAGCCCTCAAAATCCTCAAGCCGATGAAGGCGCCCCGTGTCTGGGATATCGGTACAGGTTCGGGATGTATCGCGGTGAGTATTGCTCATCAGAAAAAGGATGCGCAGGTCACGGCAAGCGATATTTCGCCGGATGCCCTGGAGGTCGCACAGCGCAATGCACTGCGTCACGGTGTGGCCGAGCGAGTTCGTTTCCTCTGCGGGGATCTGGCGGCGCCAATTCCGCCGGGTGAGGTGTTTGATCTAATTGTGAGTAATCCGCCCTATGTGGCCCAAGGTGAGCTGGCACAACTCGCCCCGGAAGTGCGCGACCATGAACCGCGGATCGCCCTTGATGGAGGAGCCGACGGCTTGGCGTTCTATCGCCGCCTCGCCGGAAGTGTTGCACCGTACCTAGCCCTCGGGGGTTGCATGCTTCTGGAAATTGGTGCCGGACAGGAGAGCGCGGTCCAAAACATCTTCGCTGATTTCCCTCAATGGCAGGTGGGGCCGACCTTCAAAGATATGGCAGGTCATCCGCGGGTGGTGGCTTTCCGCCGACAGGCATGAAAGAAAACATGTTACGGCTCAAATAGGGAGGGTGATTATCCCTTGACAATAGCCGGGGCGATGGGTATTGGCGTAAAGCGAAGAGCAGCCCCATCGTTGATTGAGTGTAACAGTACGCGCGGAGGGGAGAGTCTGGGGGGCGTTTCCGGGGGTATATGAGTATCGTCACCTTGAACCACAGGCGGCAGGGATGCATTGGGAGCGGACAGGGATAGTGGCGATCCTGGGAGTGGTCTTGTCTCTCGCTTGCGGTTGCTGGCAGGGGGGACTGACAGCGTCCAAGGGGGCGATGGCGAGCCGTTCTTTTCTCCCCCAATTACCCGTGGAGCTAGCGGTGGAAAGCGTGGTGCTGGCTTGCCCTGCCAAGGATAGGGAGGAGTATGACTCGCTTTGGCAGTCTGTGCGACCCGTTGGTGCACCGGAGAGCATTACCCTATGGAGTGAAAACGGACTGCGTCTTGGTGTGCTCCGTTCCCCTTTGCCCGCTCGACTGCAACAATGGCTGGAGAACCAATCGGGTCATTTGTCCGGCTCGCTTCAGACTTTTCACCAGCGGCAGGAGGTATTTCTGACAACGACTCCCCTCATCGAACGTTGTCGCCTGCGTTTGAGCACGGACTTGGCTGCTCCTGCGGTGGAAAAGGAATGGGAACAGATTGTCGGTGGGATTTGGCTTCAGCCTCGCCTACACAAACGCGCTGTTCTGCTCCTTTGCGAACCCCGCTTGCAGTACGAGGAGCGGCACAGTTGGATCCGTCCTGCGCCGGATGCCAGCCGATTCCTCCGGAGTGAAGAGCCGTTGTTCGAACGGTTTCCCACCTTGCAAATGGAAGTTGAGCTGACCTCCGAAGATTATCTTATCCTCGGAACCTGGAGCGGTGCTGAGACGAACTTGGGGGCGTTATTGTTCGGTTCAGGAGCTTCTCCCGCTCCTGTCTCACCAGAGGTTGCTACTCCCTCCGGTTTGCGATTACTCCTTCTGCGCGTACAAGCTCCCCAATTGGCTTTGAATCAGGATTTGCCGGAGATTCCGCCTCCCTACCTGCGCCGTTAGGAGGGCCGGGAAGTGCGGTCCTGTGGGTGGCCATCGAATGATTCAGAGCACCCCTTTGGTGGAGGGAATATCGCGAATGCGGGGGTCCAGTTCCACCGCCATGCGTAGGGCGCGGGCGCAGGACTTGAAAATGGCTTCCACCATATGGTGGACGTTGCGGCCGTGGTGAAGCAAGACATGCAAATTGAAGTGGGCGTGATGGACAACGGCTCGCCAGAATTCCTCGGCCAATTCGGCAGGAAACGCGCCGAGTTGCACCGAGGGAAGCACGGCATGCCAAACGCATGCTGGCCGACCGCTCAAATCGATAGCCGCGGTTACGAGGGTTTCATCCATGGGCAAGATGCAATGGCCGAAACGGCGAATGCCCGCCTTGTCTCCGAGAGCCTGATGCAGAGCCTGACCCAGGCATATACCGACATCTTCCACGGTGTGGTGGGCGTCGATCTGCAGGTCCCCCTGACAACTCACCTGCAAATCGAATAAGCTGTGCCGTCCGAGTTGCTCCAACATGTGGTCAAAAAAGCCGACTCCGGTGGTTGCCTGCACTTGTCCATGGCCATCGAGGTTCAGTTGAAGGTGGATGGTCGTTTCCCGGGTCGTGCGTTCAACAACCGCTGTGCGTGCCATAGAAGCAGTGCTCCGCCGAGTATGGGTATGGGGATTGCTGGGAGGGGTGGAGTCCCTAGCTTTGGAGGATCAGTTCCAGGGTTTCCACCAACCGATCCATTTCCACATCGGTACCGATGGAGATACGGAGTCCGTCATAGCCGTCATAATTCATGTAACGGACGAGGATGTTACGGCTCGCTAGCTCCTGGGCAATAGTCCCGGCGGGGCGGTCCCTGTGACGGCACCAGAGAAAGTTCGCATGACTGGGTGTCACATCGAACCCTAGATTTGCCAAGGCATGGGTAAGACGTTGGCGTGTTGCACGAATTCTTCCCCGGATTTGCTCGAAGTATTCCCGATCCTCCAAGGCGGCGGATGCGGCAGCTAAACTCAAGACGTCGCAATTGTAGGAATCCTTCACCTTGATCAATTCTCGGATCAATTCGGGACGAGCAATGGCAAAGCCGAAGCGGATGCCCGCAAGGGAATATGATTTACTCAAGCTACGGGTGATGATCAGATTGGGTAAGTGAGGAAGCAGCGCCAGGCCGTTCCAATCGGCGAAGTCAGCATAGGCTTCATCCAAAACAAGAGGGGCCGGAGCCAAGGTTTCTGCCAAGCGACGGATCGCTTGGGGTTGGACCACTGTTCCCGAGGGCGAGTTGGGATTGGCCAAGAAGGTTAAGTGGGCGTGGGGTGCAGGCCAGGGATCGGGGAGTTGCCAATCGGTGGTGAAGGGCACAGGAACAAAGCGTGCTCCTTGAATCTCAGCGAGCGTGCGATAGAGCAGATAACCGGGCATGGGAGCTGCCAGATACCCTCCGGCTGGAACGAAAGCACGCGTCAGGATGGTCAGAAGATCATCGGAACCATTGCCAATGAGGAACCAATCCGGTTCCAGTTGGAAGATACGGGCCGCTGTGTGCCGGAAGTTATCACCGAGCGGAGGGGGATATTTCCGGAGTTTTTCGGCGGTGAGGGTTTCGCGAATGGCCTCGAAGACACGCGGGCTGGGCGGATAAGGATTCTCGTTGGTGTTGAGCTTGAGAACGTTAGGGTTGTTGCGCTGTTCACCGGGGACGTACCCCTGCATCGCGCGGATGTCGGGCCGCAAGGCGCTGAGAACGGTCAGCGGCGAGGACGGCTCGGATGATGGAGCAGGCGGCAAGCTCATGTTAGGAGATTGATGACTTCTTCGTGTTCGTGGGTGAAACCTGGCTTTTGACGGCTTTCGGTTTCGGGCGAGCTTCCGGCCCTCTGTCGTTCGCTCGAATTTCCACACTGGCTGCGTGAGCTGTGAGGCCTTCCACTTTGGCCATGTAAATCACGTCCTCGGCAATTTCCTTGAGTCCATTGCGCGTGAAGCGGAGGATGCTGGTTCGCTTGCGGAAATCGTTGGCGTTGAGACCGCTCGCAAAACGAGCTGTTCCCCCCGTGGGCAGGACATGGGATGGTCCTGCGGCGTAGTCACCGAGCGCTACAGGAGTGAACGGTCCTAAAAAGATCGCTCCCGCATGCTGAACGTCATCCGCGAATGCTTCAGGGTCGCGGGTCTGGATATGCAGATGTTCCGGAGCTAGGGTGTTGACGCAGCGCAAGGCTTCCTTTTTATCTGGGGCCAGGACTAAAGCCCCATATCGCTCCAGGCTCTCACGTGCTAGATCGCCACGTTCCAATCGGGACAACTGTTTATCCAAGGCGGCTGCCACCTCATCCAACAGCGGCGCATACCACGTGACCAAGATAGCGACACCGGGTGCATGTTCCGCTTGGGCAATCATATCCAGGGCCAAGTAATCCGGGTGTGCGGAATCGTCCGCTACGACTACGATCTCGCTAGGCCCTGCTAGGCAGTCGATGGCGACGTGCCCGAACACATATTTCTTAGCTAGGGCTACATATTGCGAACCAGGACCGATAATCATATCCACCGGCTTCAGCCCTTCAATTCCGTAGGCCATCGCAGCAATGGCCTGGGCACCTCCCAACCGATAGACTTCGCGAATTCCCAATTCGTGACATACAGCTAGCATGCGGGGGTTGTACGCGCCGCTCGGAGTCGGTGGCAGACACACCGCAATTTCTTCCACCCCTGCTGCCTGGGCTGGGCAGACGGTCATCAAAAGAGTGGACGGATACGCCGCGGCTCCTCCCGGACAATAGATGCCCACTCGCTGCATCGGACGGTACCGCACGTGCAATTCGTGCTTACCGGACACGCGCATCTCGGCATCCCGATGCAACAATCCCGATTGAAATTGCACCACGTTGTATTGAATCTGCCGGATAACTTCTAGAAACTCGGATTCTGCTTGCGCATGGGCTGCGGCCATCTCTTCGGCGGGAACGCGAATCTGCTCCGGCTTCAGCTTGATTTTGTCCAATTGTTCAGTAAAATGGAGGACAGCAGCCAAGCCTTTGTCACGGACGGCTTGGCAAATGCGTTCCACGGCACGGGCTGGTGTCAGGGCTTCCCCAAACACTGCTTGGGTTAGCTTTTTCCCAGCGGGAGTGACAACTTCTGCATCCCACCGTAACTGATCACGGAGTTTATACAATTGTTGGGTGGCCGAGGGGGTGCTCAGATCAATCCGCCGCAGCTTCACTATTGGCATGGAATTTCCCTCGCCGCAGTCATGTCACGTTGCAAACAACAATAATCACCCCCCTCGAAGAATTGCGCTGTCCTGGGGAGGGTGAGCTTATTTGCCGTCATGGCATCGATGGCCTAGCGCTTATCTCTCCTTTATATGGCTTTTATCTTTCACTTCAACCTGGGTTCCAAGAGGTGGCCGCGTGTCTCACTTGATCGCCCGATAAAAGATGGATGGGATGGGGGTATGATTTCTTGCTTATGGCTAATCTCGAATTGGGTTGGAGAGTCGAATAGTTGGCGAATAATTTGGTAAAGTAAAGTGAGCAGGCTATTTTGTTGAGAAAATGCAGGAGGCATCTTCGAGCGCCTAATAAAACCTCTCTTGGCAAGGCATAACGGGAGCCAAGGAGGGGATGCACCACGACCACAGAGATTGTCTCGGAGGAACTATGGGCGGTGATCCAGCCGCTTCTTCCGCCTCGCAAGCCCAACCCAAGGAGAGGGCGACCGCCTCTCCCAGACCGGCAGGTGCTGACAGGCATCTTGTTCGTGCTGATGACCGGCCTTCCCTGGAAGAAGCTGCCCAAGGAGATGGCCTGAGACGGCGGCATGACCTGTTGGCGAAGACTCCGAGGCTGGCAACAGGTCGGGGTCTGGAAGCGTCTCCACCAGGCACTGCTGGACCGTCTGGGCGAGGCGGACAAGATAGACTGGTCGCGGGCGTCGTTGGACTCCGCTACGGCGCCTGCCTCCAAGGGGGCGAAGCGGCCGGGCCGAATCTGACGGATTGCGGCCGAACGGGCACGAAGCGTCATCCGGTGGTCGATGCGGACGGCATCCCGTTGGCCGTGACTGTCTGGGCGGCCCACGTCCATGACAGTCAGAGGATGGAAGAGACCCTCGAGGCCGTTGAGCCGATCCGATCCGGCGGCGTGGAGGGCGCCCCCGCAAGCGGTCTGAGAAGCTGCACGCGGCTAATACCTAGGATTTGGTGGGAGAAGCGCTGGGCTTTGCGGAAGCGGGGGATTCAGCCGAGGATGGCGCGACGGGGAATCGAAAGCCGGTGAAGACTGGGGCGTTCCCGGTGGGTGGCGGAGCGGACGCATTCCTGGTTGAACCGGTTGTGACGTCTGAGGATTCGCTTTGAGCTTCGGTCGGATATTCCTCTGGCATTCCTTGGCCTCGGTTGTGCCTTGATTTGCTGGAAGTTCATCCAAACCTGGTTTTGTTAGGCGCTCTTATTTTTGTATGGCAGGTGAGAGAGGGACACCGCCGAGGGGCAGCAGGGATGTTCCGTTTCCTGTTTCTGGAGAGGATGACGGCGGTTGGACCGACGCCGGGTCAGAGTGCAGATGCCCGGCAGGTAAGACAGCCGGTGCGGAGCTGGATGGTTTTGGAAGGGAATAGGCGACCTCTAATTCAGTCAGAAACTGTCGGGCTTGTTCACAATTCGGGTCCGATTGTAAGGCTAGGTGAAGCTGTTGCCGGCTGGCCTCCACATATCCCATATGTTCTAGCACGCGGGCCAAGTGATAACGGGCCAAGCTCTCTGGCATGATTTCTCGGAAGGTTGCTAAGGCTTCGTCATAACGTCCGGCGCGAGCTAGGCAGAAGCCTTTAGTCTTACGAATGTTCCGGCTTTCGGGATCCCCGCGTAAAGCTTCGTCGCACCACCGCACTGCCCCTTCCCAGTCTTTCCATTGGGCGTGAACCAAAGCGATTTGGTAACGGGCTTGGATGTCCTGGGGATAGTATTGCAAGTAGCGGTGATACACATCCAAGGCCTTCTGCCGTTCTCCCAAGCGGGCATGATATTGAGCTAGCCCCAGTAGTGCTGTGGGGTTTTTGGGGTCTTGTTGCAGGGCTTTTTGGAATCCTTGACGGGCTTGGTCCAAAAGCAATTCCCGGCTGGCTGGGGCGGTTTCCTCTGCGAAAGCGGCGTCTAGTTGGACCTGGGCCAGAATCGCGATAGTTTCAGGTTTCGGCGGTCCTTGCGAGGAGTTACTACTGGTGAGGTGCGGTAACTGCACCGAGACCTGCGGTGACTGCCCCCACAAGGAGCGCAGACCTCCGCGGGAGGTTGTCGCGGAGTGAAATGCAGGGGTTTGCAAGGCGACGTCAAGTGGGGGTTGGACAGGGGAATGATTGCAGCCGATCAGGATGAGACAAAGGAAGCAGCCCCACCCCCCCTTCCTGCCCTCTCTGCGGCGCCATCCCTGGCCTTCCATGTCCATCCTCGGTATTCCATGAGTTCGGGGCGGCAGCTTAGTGATTAGGCCGGACAATCCTTATTGAAACTCGGCGATGAAGCTAGCGGCGGCCTCGGCGATAAGGTCTCGCGTCAAATGCACTGGCTGCCGTCTATATCGACAAATCGACTGGACAATTTCCAGCAAATCACGGCAATCGCTCGCCCGCGGAGCACGACCACGGTTGTAATACCGCTCATATAAGTAATCGACCGCTGACGGATCATAATTCATTCCCAGACGGCGGCAGTGATACTGGAAGATACGCTCGTAAACATCACGGGGCGGTGCAGTAACACCCACCTTGTGGCGAATACGGCGGAGAAAGGCATCGTCCACCAGTTGCTTCGGGTCCAAGTTAGTACTGAAAATGATCAATTGCTCGAAGGGAACCTGGAACTTTTTACCACTGGCGACGGTCAGGAAATCGTGACGATCTTCCAGAGGCAGAATCCAGCGATTGAGCAGTTCGCGGGGACTGCATTGCTGCCGCCCGAAGTCGTCAATCAGGAAGACCCCGCCATTGGCCTTGAAGTGGATAGGGGCCTGGTAGAAGTTGGAGTCGGAGAAGTAGCGCAAGTCCAGCATCGAGAGGGTCAATTCACCCCCCGTAACGATAACAGGGCGGCGGATGCGGACCCAGCGCCGGTCATACGAACCGGTGGTCAAAAGCCTCCTTACAGCAGCATCCGTGTCTTCTTCTCCATCTGTGGCAGTGTCATCGACGACGTGCAGAGACGGATCGAACACTGTGATGATGTTTTCGTCGGCTAGGAACGCATAAGGAACATAGATCGATCCCCCGACATTATTCATGAATTCTCCAATCGCCCGTGCGATGGCCGTCTTACCATTGCCGGGAGGACCATAGATGAATACGGAGCGGCCACTGACGATCGCCGGTCCTATGGCATTGAACATCTCTTCCTTGAGCACCAGATGGCTGAAGGGAGCCTTCAATGCTTCCGGGTAACAATTCAAACCCACCACGGTTTGGCGGTAGCATTGCTCCACGTAATCCTCTAGAGGAACAGGTGCCGGACCGATATAGGCACAAAACTCCATAGCCTCTTGCGCCCGTTTGCGACCAAGGTCGGTCAGGCTAAACCGATAGCTCACCTCGCCGACCAGATCGCCACCGTCCACCTGCAAAGCCTTCTCGTCTTTGAGGAACTTGAGACTGTCACGGATCACTTTGAAAGGCAAGCAGAGGAATTGGGCCAAGTCTCGCCCTAACATGGCTCCGCGGGTGTAAATTGTCCGCAGAATCATGTCGCATAAGAATCCTTGGCTGAGGCCGGATTCACGGAGTGTCTCGGGTGCTGTCGGCGCTTCCGGCGTCGGATTCATTTCCCATTCGGATGCTGAATGATGCGATAAGGCCATGTTCGATTCCCTCCCCTGGACGGACCATGTTCGCCAAGACCACCGTTCGCCCCGTTCCCCCTTCACCATCTAACAGTTCGTTCGTGGAACGAGCCTATTCCCTCGGGTGGTGGTGCATTAACCCCGTGGATCGAAGTCAATCCCGCATGCCGTTGGACGATATGCCAGCACGCCCGTCCGTGGATGTGCTTTGCGTCCTAACCCTTGTTTCCCTTGACACGGGTAATGATGAAGAGGGCTATAGCTCCGGCAATGAGTACGGTCATAATCACGCCATCTTGCCGTCGGAATATCCCCTCCCAATAGTCCTGAAACTCCTGCCAATAGCCGCTAGCCCAGAGGTTGGCTGATCCTGCGTAACAGGGAGATGCACTCAGCAGCATCCCTAAGGCAGCGATGGCGAAAACAAAACCGGCCGTGCGAGTTCTACTACCCAGGCATCTCATAGCATCCTCAGTCCGAATTGTGGAACTTTTCGGAATCGCAGGGGCTGTGGCAGTGTAAATCGGAACTTGAAAGTGGCTCATGCCCCTGGGCCAGGAATTCGACAACTCCTGTTTCAAGCATAGAATGCGGCTGCGTCGTTTGCGTTAGCATGGCCGGGGATAAGGAGGACAAAGGCGGCAGATGATGGTGCCAGGTCCAAGAATTGAGAAAATGCAAATAATCCCTGAGCGGGGCAAGGTTTTACCGCTCAGGGGCTTAACAGTGCTGTAGACAGAGCTTGAATGATCAATGGGAAAGCGGGGACTAGCGTCCCATGCTACCTGTGGTTCCGCCCGCGGTGCCGGGAGTGGCTCCCCCAGTAGATGTTCCACCGGTAGTGGGACCAGCACCACCGCCGCCCAAACCTCCGCCGATGCCGCCTTGGTAACCTGTGGCACTGTCTGCGAAGGCTCGAGCGCCGAAGCGGGCTGGCATGCCAGGCGGTGGAGCATCGTGGACGTACACTTCAATCTCGACATTCGGTCCTAATTGGGTAGTCATGTATTTACGGATGGTCGCAGCCCGGCGGGCATTCAGATCGTCGCGTAGGGCGCTGAGCTTGTCCAGGTTTTCCGGAGTGGGGGCAATATCTCGCGCCGTTTGCAGGTAGATACGAGTCGGTGGTTGAGGAGTAGCCCGAGCCAGACTGTTAAGTTTTTCAATTCCTGCTCCGTTGAGGCGATCAGTTCCCGTCTCGAAGTGCCAATTCCATACCGTATGGTTCAGGAACTGACCGTTGAGGGCCTGCTGGGCAAACGGAGCTAATACAGCTTGGCGAGCGGCATAGTTGTAACGTTGCGGCCAGGCTGGATCGACCCAGTTCCGATAGTGGTCTCCCAGGGTACTCTGGCTATGCACGCAACCAAGGGGTGCAACACTGAGAAGCACCCCCGCCCACAGTATGGAACAACAACGTGACATCACTTTCTCCTCCATGAGTTTCACGGCAGAACTGCGAACAGTTCGGCCGGTAGCTTCCTTGGCACATCCGGTCGCCTTCCCCTCCGATCACTCGCGCAGGGCTGAGTGGACGGCGCCCTTTTCTCACATCTGTCAAGTCACATCGATTTGACTTATCGATACTGTTCATCCTCCCTTGCTTAGCAGTCCCTTTTGAATTTGAATGGCCGCTGGACCCACCAGGACGACGAAAATGGCCGGGAAGATGAAGAGCACCAATGGGAAAATCAGTTGCACGGCAGTCTTGGCGGCTTTTTCCTCAGCCAATTGACGCCGGCGCGTCCGCATCGAGTCGGATTGGACGCGCAGAGCGTGGGCGATGCTGGAACCGAAACGGTCCGCCTGGATCAGGATGGCTGCCAAAGCGCGGACATCATCTACCCCAGTACGAACTCCCAAGTCGTGCAGCACTTCCCGCCGCGGCCGCCCCATTTGCAACTGCATATTGGCCAAGGAAAACTCCTCGCAGATAACCTTAGCGTGGTTCTTCATTTCCTCGGTTACCTTGCGCATCGCAGCATCCAATCCTAAGCCGGATTCTACGCACACCACCAAAAGGTCCAGAGCATCTGGCAGGGTCAGGAAAATTTCCTTCTGCCGGCTGGTACGCAAATACCATAATGCTACTTGGGGCAAATAAAAACCGATACCTCCGAGGATCACTACCCATTGAATCGACCGAAGAGTAAAGCCATCTTTGAGCAAGAAGAAGAAAATGGCGGGAATGAGGAAGAGGACTAGGCAAAGAAGGCGGATGCCCTGGTAGATCGCCACGGCGCTGTCACTGCGGAAACCAGCATTAGCCAGTTTCACACGCAGCGAGTTCTTCTCCATTTCATTGCCGCTATCCATTGCTCCGCCCAACTGCCCGATGAGTTCTTTGAGACCGGCGAAACGCTGCTGGGATTTGTGGGCTTCGACTTCCAGTTCGACCAATGATTTGGGACGCCCGATGCGTTCCAGCCGCTCCTCCGCTAAGCTGTTCCGTTGGGAGATGGTGGAAAGCAGCCAGAATACGCCGGCCACGATGGCACCAAAAACTAGTACCGGCAATAACTCTTCGGCGGACAAGAAAGCGAAAAGTTCCACGGTAGCTACCCCCCTGATGTCAAACAACGGTTGATGGCCTGGATTTTCCTTCCTTGAGTCCTTGGTATTTCCGTGAACTTGGAGCTGTTAGCTCTGCAGTTCGGAAACCTGTCGGTTCCATTTCCGAAGCGGAGTGTTTGCACAGACCGTTCGGTGCCCCTTCCACGGAGCCTCCATTCCGGAGCAAAGTCTACACCTTGATATCCACAATCTTCTTGATGGCGTAAGAGCCAATGATCACCAATACGATGGCACCCACAGACATGCGGATGCCCATGGGGTCAGTCCAGAGCAGCCGGATGTAGTCAGGTTTCATCCACAGCATCAGGAAAAATAGGCCAATTGGCATGGCGATCAGGACGATACCTGAAAGCCGCCCTTCGGCGGTAAGTGCCTTGACCTGACCGAGGATTTTGAAGCGTTCGCGAATGACATGTCCGATACGGTCTAGGATTTCGGCCAGATCACCGCCAGTTTGCCTTTGAATCGCGACACTGGTCACGAAGAAGCGCAAGTCCAAATTGGGCACGCGGTCGCAGAGATTCTTCAAGGCTTCTTCCAAGGGGATGCCGAGGTTTTGCTCCTCGTAAACGCGGGCGAATTCTTTGGCGATAGGATCAGGCATCTCCTCGGCGACGACATGCAAACCAGCGGCCAGGGAGTGACCGGCACGCAAGGCCCGTGCCACCAATTCCATAGCATCGGGAAGCTGAGCTGCAAAGTTCTTCAACCGTGTTGCCCGTTTGTTGTAAAGCCAGATCCACGGCAGGCTGAAAAAGATCAGCACCACCACAGGCAAGACGTAGATGTTGATGAGCCACAAACTCAGCGCTGCTCCCACGAGACTTAAGAGGATAGAGATGCCGAAGAGTACACTGGGTTTGATGTTGCAGTCGGCTTGCTCAAACAGGCGGGTCAGATTCAGGAAGGAAGGTGTTAGGCGATCCAAAAGGTTTTGTTTGTCGGCCTCCATAAGGGCCTGCTTGAGCAGGATGTCTGCGGAGGAGTCATGGCGGCGGCTCCGGCCGACCAGTGCATCCAAGCGGCGGTCCCCTTTCCCTTGGCTACCGGATTGAAAGGCAAGGAAAAGGGCTGTGATGGCACCGACGACTAGCAATCCTACAAGCAACGGTAGAAGCAGTTCATTCATGGTGGACATCCCGTTTGAGGGGCGACGGTGATTCGCAAACTCTGTCTGGTTTCCCCCGTATGGTGACCCCCTTCCTGCTGTTATTGGCGGTGAGGATGGGGGGCCTAGCATTCCGAATTTCAGTCCTTGAGCAATATCCGTTCGGCAAACAAGTTGGCCGGTAGTTTGATCCCTTTGGCTTCCAAGCGGTTGATGAAGGTCGGGCGTACACCGGTGGCTTCGAATTGTCCATAAGCCCGGCCGTTCTGGTCCACGCCCAACTGGCGGTAGCGGAAGATTTCCTGCATGGTAATGATATCTTGTTCCATATTGAGAACTTCCGTGATGCTGGTGATTTTGCGGGGTCCTCCTTGGAGGCGGTTCGCCTGAATGATCAGATCGATGGCGGAGCTGATCTGCTGCCGCATCGCTTTGACCGGCAGCTCGAAGCCACCCATCATAATCATGGTTTCCAAGCGGCTCAGGGCTTCGCGCGGGCTATTGGCGTGCAGCGTGGCCATCGAACCGCCGTGGCCGGTGTTCATGGCTTGCAGCATGTCGAGGGCTTCCGCGCCACGCACTTCGCCAATGATGATCCGTTCTGGGCGCATGCGGAGAGCATTGCGAACACAATCACGAGTGGTGATCGCCCCTTTCCCCTCGATGTTGGGAGGTCGAGTTTCCAAGCGCACGACGTGTTCCTGCTGGAGTTGCAATTCGCAGGCATCTTCGATGGTGATCACCCGCTCATCGTTGGGTATAAAACTGGAGAGGGTGTTGAGAAGCGTGGTCTTCCCGCAACCGGTACCGCCACTGATAAGGACATTGAGGCGAGCTTTAATGCACGCTTCCATGAGCATGGCCATTTCCGGAGTGAAGGCCTTGTAGTTGAGCAGGTCTTCCAGCTTGAGAGGATTGGTGCCGAAGCGCCGGATACTCAAGCAGGGGCCATCGACAGCAATCGGCGGAATGACGGCGTTGACGCGGGAACCGTCAGGCAGGCGGGCATCTACCATAGGGCTGGTTTCATCCACGCGCCGACCGACCTTGGACACGATTCGATCGATAATCTGAAGCAGGTGATCATTGTCGCGGAATTTGACGTCAGTCTTTTCCAACTTGCCGCGGCGCTCAACATACACCTGGTATGGGCCATTGACGAGGATATCGCTGATTGTTGGGTCTTTCAGAAGAACTTCGAGGGGGCCGAAGCCCAGCGTTTCATCCAAAATCTCTTCGATCAGCTTTTCCCGTTCGAGCCGGTTGAGCAGGGGGTTTTCGGTGTCGCAGAGGTGCTCGACGACCCGGCGGATATCGCGACGTAGGGCATCACTGGCCAGATCACGCACGCGGGTAAAGTCTAGTCTTTCGACCAGTTTGGCGTGAATCTGTCGCTTGAGTTCTTCGTAATTGCGGCCATTTCCGGTGCTGCCACCCATGCTAGGGCTGGACAAGCGGGAGATGCTGCTCCCGTAGTTGCTCATCTGATTGAGCTTGGAAATACCCTGCTGGAGTCGGCTGTTCATCGGTCATCTCCTCCTGGTTGCGATCTCCACAGATGCTCGTGACACAAAAGCAACCGATCCACTGCGAGAGCAATTTCGCCGCGAGAGAAATTACACTCCCTTTGGGCACCCAAGGTATCTCACCGACTTGAACGGTGAGATGGGTCGGCTCCGTAGCAGCGAGTCAGGCATGCTTACTTCCCTCGCGGCCAAACAAGTTCCAAAAACTCCTACTGCTACGGGAATCTTGCGTAGTCGGTTTACCAATCAGTGTTTGCACCAGATTGTGAAGGCTCCGTTGAATGTTGCTTTTCGGGGCATAGCGGAGAAGGGGCTGGCCGGCGATGCGTGCTCCGAGCACTGCTTTAGGATCATCTGGAATCTGCCAGAAGATCGGCTTGCCGATGACCTCTTCTGCTTTTTTGAGACTGATCCCTTCTTCGATGGTTTCTGCACCATAACGATTGATAACCACACGGGTTTTGTCCGCAATGGCAGGCTCGTGATTGAGGAAATGTAAGATTCGCACCACGTTGCGCAGACTGCCCAAGGTCAGTTGAGCCACCAACAGTATTACGTCGGCTTGCCGGAGAGCTGCCCGATCCGTAGGGAGCAAGGTTTTGCTTAAATCTAGCACCAAGTAGCTGTAATTCATTCGAAGGAGGTTGAGGATACGTTCGACGTGTTGCTCGTGAACATCAGTGTATTCGATGATTTCCAAGGGATGGCGTAGAATGGCCAAGTTGGAGCTATCGTAGGGGGCCATAGCCCGCTTAAGGAAGTTCAGGTCCAGCCGCTCGAAGTTCCGGGATAGATCGGCGATGCTGATGTTGTCGTTGGCCTGGAATTCTAAGACAACGTCCGCATCTCCAAGAACTAAGTCCAAGTCGATGAGAGCAGCAGTCTGAGATGGTTCGGCGGCTAGGGTGGCAGCGATGTTGACGGCCAGAGTGGTACAGCCGACGCCGCCGCGTGAGCCGAGAATGGCGAGAACGCCCCCGCCGCCGCTTCGATAGCCGTACGCACTGCCCCCGCTGACTTCATCCCCGATTTGCCCGCAGGCTTTGCGCAACGCGGTCAGCAGGTTTTCCAGAGCGATGGGTTGGGTCAGGAAGTAGCGTGCGCCGCGCTGAAGCGATTCCAGCAAGGCTCCATGATCCCGGCTGACCGTGATGATCGGCAGGTGCGGATACTCCGCCGCCAACTGAGCAATCATCTGTAATGCGCGGTCCTTATCCGCATCCAGGGAGATCACCACTAGATCGGGGACCGACTCGGCCACGACATCGAAGAAATACTCATAGCGCGAGCAAATCGCATCGAGGAAGATAAAGTCAATTCCCATGAGCAGGGTACGCAGAGACTCACGGGTGGATTCGTTCGGGTCGACAATAGCGACACGTTGCATAATCCCAGTTCCTTTTCCAGTGGTCGCTGAGGTTTGTCCCCCGTGTCGGCCTCGGGGAAAAGCCGGTCCGGCAGGCGACGACCGAACCGGCTAGCCATTCGTTTGCTAGCGGCATTCATTGCCGGCGCATTTCAGGGATTTCCATTTTCGGCGGCATCCCCGAAACGCTGGTGGGCACAGGATCCTGGGAAGTACTCCCTTGGAATTGGGGTGATGTTCCCCCTCCTGCTTCCTGCGAGAGATTAGGGTTGGCAGAGGAACCAAGGGGTGTTCCCGTGGTGCTAGGCGGTGTCAAGGGGGGTAATGGAGCGGGAGCCGGGGTAGCAACTTTGCCCGTACCGTTATGGCTGGGTTGTCCTGTCCCCATGGCACCACCTTGTCCGGTACACACATCGCCGACGCAAGGGAAGATGGCCGCTGTTGGATCGCACTTGTAGGGCGCGTTGTAGCAGCGTCCATTCCACACCTTGCGTTGGCCGCGGGGTGCTTCCAGGATGTTCTCCAAGAATAGCTCATAATCATCCGGCTCGCGGGTCTCTCGACCTGGTACACGTTGAGGAACCTGATCGCAATTGAGCGGTCCTACCAGCCGAGGTGTGACCAGAATGATCAATTCCTGTTCGCGAATTTCGTGACGTAGCCGGCTGAAACCCACGCCGATAAACGGCAGATCACCCAGAACAGGGATTTTGGAATTGTTGGCTTCGATGCTGTTCTGGATCAGCCCGCCGATAGCATAGGTCTGCCCGGATTCTAGCATCACGGCGGTGCGTACCGACTGCTCGGTGAAACCGGGAGTGGCCTGGCCATTGATGATGATCCCCAAGCCGAAGTTGACGGCGGAGATGCGCGGTTGAATCTCCAACCAGATCATGCCGTTGCCATAGACGATGGGCAGAACCTCAAGTTCCGTACCGAAGGGTTGCAATTGGGCACCGGGCCCGACTAGCCCTGCCTGCGGACTGACAATCGCCTGCTGTCCTCCCGCTCGGAAGAAGGCCGGACGCCCACTCTGGGTAACCACACGCGGCTCAGCAATGAACTTGGCCACCCCTTCATTGCGCAGAGCTTGCAAACCGGCAATGAAACTGGCGGGTGTGATCCCCAATTGCAAGTTAGCATTGGGACTGACACCTCGTATCCGGCCTGGAATGTTTTGCTGCTGCTGTTGCTGGACGCCGATTAAGCCGCTGACTAGGCTGCTGATCTGTACGGTAGTGCCGCTCACTGCGAAGTCGAAGCCTCGCTGGCGTAACAGATTGCGGTCTACTGAGGCGACCACAACATCGATTTGGACCTGCTGGCCGCCGCCGATTTGCATGGCATTGATGATATTGGGTTGTCCCCCCGCAGCTTGGCCTGGGACCTGTCCCGCGGCATTGGCCGCCAGTTGCAGGATAATCTCGGCGTCTTGCGGACTGGTCACATAGCCGCTGAGAATGATCGTATTCCCTAAACCAGGAGTCACCTCGACATTGGCAGTCGGGACAGTTCGACGGATCAAGCTTCGCAAGAGTGCCAAGTCGGGTTGCACTACGACGTCGTAGACGATCGGCGGTCGTTCCTTGAAGACGAGGGTGAGCTGGACCTGACCGGTGGTCCGTCCAGTCAAGAGCAATTCGCGAGGATCGGTAGCGCTGACGCGAACCTGGAGAATATCTTCCCGGCTGACGACCACGTCGCTGAACGCGTCTTTGCCGGTATCTGGTTTGAAAGAGACAACACCACCCAAGGGGACAATAACGGCACCGGTTTTGGGGTCCACTTGGGCAGCCGGCGGTTTAGGGACAGCGGGTGGTTGAGCCGCCGGTGCAGGTTGGGGCGCGGGAGCAGGGGGTTGCTGGGCCTGCAGGGCCGTCATCCACAGGCCCAGAGCCAGCGTCAATCCCCCAAGGCTTTTCTGGTATAGTTTCGGGTGCATCCTCTCACCTCTCCTCCCTTTTGGACAAGGGCGGACCTTAGTTTTCCGCCCGATACACTCGATCACCCATCACGTTCATGCCGTTGGGGACTGGAGAGAAAACCGATGAGTGAGCTTGGAAGGGCGTGTTACAGAGTCGTCCCTCATGGTTTCTCACCAATACCCCAGACCCAGGCTTGTCACAACCTCCTGGAGCAATCCGCATCGAGCCACCTTCGGTTCAAAACACTTGACTTTGGGGCGAATGTCTGCGACAGGATTGCTCACCCGCCAGCGCAAGGCTTACTCCACTTTCGATCCTCCGGCCTTATCGTCGGGTTTAGGTTGAGTGTTAGGAGACGAGCCTTCCTTGGGCTGTTCGTGTGTGTCCCCAGCCGAGGACGGATTATTTTGCTCCGGGGTCACTTTTTCTTTGAGTCGCCATTCACCAGGCCGGACCTCCTCGTAGCGGTAAATCTCAGTGCGGTTGGCCGTGTGGACAGCAATTTCGCGGATAGGCCGGCGTGGCGGAGCCGCGGGTTGTTTGGGTTCGGGCTGGGTTGAGGGTGGTTTTGTTGGCCCGGCCACCTCGGTTTTGGGGGGTTGGAATTCATCGCGTGGTGCGGGCTTGGGCGGGGGAGGACCAAGCATTCCCTCTGCGAGCCACTGGTTCCGCGTGACCATTGTTTTCAGGGCGAGTTGGCCGATAGCGGCGGACGGATCGCTGATGGCCCCGGAGGCAAACTCCTTGGGTATTTCCTTTTCGATGAATTTCTCTTTGAGCAACTCTTTGGTAAGCAAGGTCCCTGCTGGTATTTCGTCGGTCGCGACCCACACCTTGACCGTTTCCACGGGAGGCGATGATGCCGGGGGAGTGGGAGCACTGCTATCGCCGCTGGAAGATGGCTCTTCGACACGGCTGGGTAGGATCAACGCCCGCAACCGCTTCTTAACCTGTTCCAGATCGTATGCCTCCTCCTCTTTTTTGTTTGGATTGCGCAGGAGGAGCGAGAGATGACAGCCCGCATGCTCCGCCATCTTGAGAATGAGGGCTTGCTCTTGAGTTACGGCGAAGGAAACGGAACTGACATTGGTGAAAGCTCCGCCTCCTTTATTCGGGGTGGATTCGTAGGAGGCGTGAGTGTCAACGGCTAGCACCAACATATCGACCAGTAATGGGAAAGCTTCCAGCCGGTTCCCCTGGCGATAAGTGGCGAGTACGTCGACCCGCGTACCCGGCCCGACGAAGCCGGCAACCGCTGCCGTCGTGTTGACCGGCAGTGTGACCATGTCCATGCCGTCCGGCAGGGTAATGACACTACCCTTTGTCAAAGCGTTGCTGGTGATAAACTCGCCAGCTTGGATCGAGCGAGTCAGACGGCGATCCAGCAAATCCTCCTCTTTCAACACAACTGTGGGGGGTAAAGCATCCTTGGGAACAGCCTTTTTGGCAACCAGGTTCTTTTGCAATTCTTCCTTGCTCAGCACAGTGCCCACAGGCAGATTTTTGGCTGCTACATAGACTTCGATCTGCTCGATCTTCGGTTTGGCGCTAATGCGGGTGGTCAGGAAAGCGGCGCCCAAACCGCATCCCACCGCGACGACCATAAGAAGTAAGTTGCGTTGTGCCATAGATGCAAACCCTCACAAGCGGGCGAACGGTTCGTCATGTGCAAATCCGCGATCGACGAATGACCGCGAACTTTACCTCCCTACCATCGCTGAGCGATGCTCGCTTAGGCGCGTTGCCCTCTCTCCTTGACACCTTCTCGCCGTAAATCGAAGGCACCTTTTCCCCGCCAATCAAACTCACCTGCGGTGTCCTGGAGAGTTTTCCAGTACAATCACGCCCGTGGGCATACCTTTCGGCGGCCGATTCACTTTCACCGAAGTTGCTGTGCCGATCGGTTCTCCTCTTCCTTGCCGCACCCTGACCTGTCCGTCCTGTCCATAACTTCGACCGCCTTTCCGGTGCCGCTTCACTTTTTTCCGGTTGCTCCAGTTGTCCGGAACAAGTTTAACTTGACTGTTTTTCCAACGTCTCGATGTTGTCCAGCATTGCGAGTCATACATGTTTTCCCGATTAATCTGGGAGAAGGCTCAGCTCAATACAAAAGTCGCTTTTCGGCCAGAGTCTCATTGCAGTCTCAGTTTCTTAAGGCGACTAGCACCACCCACAGATAAAAAAGGAAGCCGACACAGAGCGGTATTCCATAGGGCAAGCGAACCCAGCGGCTTCGTCGCTGCTCAGCCTGGATAGTGGCCTGATGCAATTGCCCTTGGGTTACCAACAACAGGTCCTGAGCCATAGCTTGGAACATCTGGGCATTGTCGCGGAAGCGCCGTCGCAGAAGGATCATGGCCAAGCCGAATAGGCCACCGAAAAGTGCTCCGCAGGTAAAAGCCCAGAAGACGACTCCCAGAGCGTGCAAACGGATGTCCATACCGGCGGCTAAGGTTGTATCGCCTGTGCCAAAGTACGCCCCCATCCACGCGGCAAATCCCATCTGCATCTTGACATCCCCTTCGCCTACCCCGCGAAGAACCAACATGGGCAGCAGCAAACCGAAACCGAACAAGGTTGCCAGCAAGCTGATGCCAAGCCCGCCTGTGCCCGAATCAATGGACCAGCCGAGAGTATGGCACAGACCAGCCAGCCATCCGCTGAGGATGAGGGGAAGGGTCAGCCAGTTCGGAACCTTGAAAGCCCAACCGTCGATAATCGCAGCCAGAATCATCCCGAAACTGACCACGAGTAGAGGTCCAGCATTGAGTCCCACGGGACAGTACCATTGCCACATGTGGTGGGCCAAAACCGATGCCAGGAGCCAGAGCAAGGCCCATAGCGGTACCCTCGACAGTTGGCGTCCTAGTTCCCGATCCCACCCCGGCTCCGTTTGGGCGACTGCCACGGCGCTGCTGAGCGGGGACGTCGTTGGCATGCTCATTGATGGATTACCTCCGACGCAACCCTAGAGCGCGATTCACCGACTCGCAAAGGAAAGTGATGCGTTTCCCAGCAGCCATGCCGGTAAAACCGACACCTATTCCACTTCGCGCAAAAGTTTGACGCCGGGTCGAAGTTTCTGTCTTCTGCTCAGTACTGGAAGTTTTTGTCTTCTGCCTAACACTAAGTCTGACCACAGGCTCGACATGACTGAGAAGGGTCAACCTTGGCCTTGGGTATTGGGGTGAAGTGACAGAGCCAATATTTTCATCTTCTGAAAAAAGCTCACGGGTCAGATTGTCGGTGTGATCCGGATCTGACCCGTGCCTCGATGGCTGTCGCGAGAGGTTATGGCTAACCCAGGAGAGAAACAGGAAGGGGGGTGAGCCACAACTCAGTTCGTCTTGGGTGCGATGTTGGAACCGACGAAGCTGAAGGTGTCGTTGGCGTTCTGGCCGAGAGTGGTAATGGCCGCAATGCAGACGACGATAATCAGGGCCAGCATCACGGCATACTCGACGGCGGTGGGGCCATCTTCCTTCTTGAGGAACGACACGACGCTGTGGAACAGGCTGCGCATGGCAACAACTCCTTTAGGTACAGACGGACCGTTGAAACAATCGCTCACAGTACCGTCCTGCGAGCGTACAATCCGCCGACACGCGTCAGCGGGTGGGCGCTCTAAGGCACCTTGACCTTGACTCCTTGGAGGGACAGGTCGTTGTACATGTCACTGGTGTAACCGCCGATTTGGGTGACAGCGGCGAAGACCGCCATCAGGATCAAAGCAAGCATAACGGCGTACTCCACGGCGGTGGGACCATCCTCGCTGTGCAAGAAGGCGTACGCTCTTTGGACAATCCGGCCGAGCATGGCTGGCTCCCGCATAGTCGGGCGTGGGTCGGGGCAGGGGTATTTCCGCGTCGTTCACTGCCCGGTGGAGCATCAATCACCCGTCGGCTTCCGTTTGCTCTGCTGGGTGATGGACTCCACTCTCTCATCCCCACACCAACCCTAGTGCGTCTTGCCAAGCTGTCAAACGGCAAGAAGGTAAAAAAATGCCGGTTCTTCCGAGATATCTGACAGTTTGCGATCCCAGACACGATCCGAGAAAGAGTCTATGCGCCCATCGAAATCCCACCTTCTCCTGAGGCGGCCAAGTACAGCGGTTACTGCAGGAGATTCGGACACTCTGCCGGTATCTGAACGGGGAATTGCGCTGCTGGAGGGTAGAACAGCTCTTTGCGACGTGTGGTCAGGCGCTTCGGAAGCCGATCACAACCAGAGACGAAACAATTCGTGTATGCGCTGGAAGACAACCTCGGTAGAAGCCGGAATCGCCATATCGCGTTCCAGTCGGTCTAACCAACGGATCCCAGCAGCGAGTGCTCCAGCTTGACTCAAAAGCGACACGCAATCCCGCCACTGTCCCAGGTATCGTCCTGTGGTTTCATAGGCTTGCACTCCTGCCGCGAAAAACTCATCGGATTGAGCTGGAGCAGAGGCAGCATAATCTCCAAGCAGACGGGCGAGATCGACGATGGGATGATCCACCTGGGCGGCCCCGAAGTCCACGATTCCGCTGACCATCAGTGTTCCCTCGACATCGGTGAAAAGCACATGTTCCGCTCGCAGGTCACGCACGCACACTTGCAATGGCCCTTCTAATTTTGTCCAGTATACCAACCGCTTCAACACGGGTTCTGCATGTTCACGCAGGATCCGTTCGGCGTCGCGGAGAATGGATTCCCACCGAGGGTAGCGGCGAAGCAATGCCTCGCTCAGGCGAGGCGATCTGAGCCACCGGCTCAACCAATCCATGCGTGACTGAATAGCAGGACATGGGCCATACCGTTGCACAGGCCAAGCGGTGTGCAAGAGGCCGACGGCTTGACAAGCCAATTCCACTTCCTTCAACGTGGGCTTGTCGCGAGGTTGTCCCGGTTGCCAACGGGTGAGGTCCCAGCAAACACCCTCATGTGTCCATATGGTTCCGCCATGCACCCAAGTATGGATGCGGGGGACGAAAGGAAGGTGATGCGCCTGCTGCATCCACTTGTGGATTTGTGCAAGGCGTTGGGGTGTCATCTCTGCGGGCCAACATTTCAAGGCAACACGAATATGTCCCGTTGGGTCTAAACCTTGCCAGATAACGGCACCGCTTAGACCCCCGCGGCATAATTCCCATCTCCACCCTGCCATTGGTGCGGTCAACGATTGTCGCACGGGGTCAGGAATGGTTTTCACGTTATACCCGTGGATTATGTGTTCCTGATGGTGTAATGGTGGATTGATCATACCAGCAGATCCAGGAGCCTCAAATAACGACTGCAGCTAGCAATTGCACATCCTACTGTAGATGTTCGGAACAGATATATAGTACGAACGGAACGAGTGAGGTTCTTTCCGCTCGGTTTGTCCTATCTACCATTCCCATTTACTCCATGTTTGCCGTTTCATAACTTGTAACCGGGGAAAAGATAAACTGGAGGCCAGCAAATCGACTCATATTCAGCGATGCCCAGAGGGCATTAAGAGGTACGACGGAGGGGGATATCTGTAGGTCCGCCAATAGTACGTGAGGGCTGTCGCCATGAAATTGGGGCTGATCAATTCCGCATGGGTGCAAGCGGGTAAAGGAACGGCCTGGGGCATTCGCCAGACCAAGGCCATTGGGTTCGACAGCATCGACATATTTGCTGATCCGTTGGAGATTGATGCGAAAGAACGGCGGCTGATCCGCAAGGAGTGTAATCAAGCGGGTTTACCTGTCATCAGTGTGGCTTGCGTGGCAGTCGGTTTGATCGACTTCAATCCCAGTGTCCAGCGTTTCCATTGGCAACGCTGCAAGGCGTATCTGGATTTCTGTTACGAACTGGAAGCCCGCAATTTGCTTCTGGTGCTAGGAGAGTATATCTGGGAGCAGCAGGTTATCCCGCCGGCTGAACAATGGCGTACTGCGGTGCGTCACCTGCAATCCTTGGGCGATTACGCGGCGGACCTGGGATTGCAAATCGCCTTGGAATTGGAACCTTTCCGCTTGTCTTTGCTCAACAACGTACCGAACATGGTCCGCTTTTTGGATGAGGTGAACCATCCGGCGGTACGAGCCAACATTGACATCAGCCATTTGCAGCTTTCTGGAACGAAGCCCGAAGAACTGCGCGCGCTCAAGGGGAAGGCGATCCACGTGCACATCTCGGACTGCGACGGGAAGGTTCACGGGGACCTGCCACCTGGACGAGGTGTGGTTCCTTTCGAGCCATATTTGCGTGAGATTGCTGCTCTGGGGCTTGAGGATGGAGCCATGAGCATCGAGTTGGAATACTCTCCGGAACCGGACAAAATTGTGGAGTGGGTCGAAGAAGCCTATGTGGCCACCGACCGACTCATGCGTCAGGTCGGCATCCCGCGAGGTTGAAGTTCCACCGAATCGTTCCCCGCTAGCAGCTCAGGGGGTTGACAGGGGGAGCGGAAATCCACGGCATCTCTACAAGGCCTCGGATTGTTCGGGCGTTAGGGCCGCATCAGTGGTTGAGATACGAATCGTAAGTGCAGCGATTGGCGCCCGTGCCATATGGATGGCCAAAAGGAGAAGTGGGACATTTCTTGCATCCAAGCGGCAGGGGTCCACAGGGGTCGAAGAAGGATCGACACGACCCAAAAATGAAGCCGCAATTGCCTGCCCAACTGCCGCAACCATTGGCACACTGCCGCCCATACTGACCGAACTGAATGTGGGCTTTACCGGCACCCAAAGCCGTGCCTGGCCCGCCATTGCAAGCCGTGCCACTGCTCGTACCCAGAGCGGAACCATTTCCCCCGTTTACCAGTAGCCGAGATGGGGTGGATACCGCTCCGGCTTGGGCCGCGGGTACTGCCGGCAGACTCTGAACCGCAACCGGAACTGGTGTTGCCAATACAGGGGCGTTATTTTGGGGTATCCCCGCCGGCATTGGCTGCGGAATGATCACCGGAGCCGGCTGTTGAGCTTGGGCCGACCCGACTGGCCAGAGCACCACTATCCCCAAACCCAATGTTCCTAGGAATCGTCGCATTGTGATCATCGGAAGCTTCCTTTCTCAAGATTCGGAAGATGGACCGTCTTTCCACTGCGGTCTTTGTTCCCATCGGCCGGGGTGAGTGAGAGTATCACACTTTCGTCTCCCGATTGTGTACATTGCCTCCTGATGCCGACACTTCACGTCAGACGCACTGTCTGCAACGGTTCGCTCCTTTTTCTGTATCCTGCTGACTCTGCGGGAGAGAGGGATTGTACCGGCGCTGTTCCCGTAACAGGAGACGAGACAAAGGCGTGACCGCAACCTTCGTCTATGCGAGGAAGATCGGGAATACCCACCTCTGCCTGTTTTGACCTGCGAACACACGGAATGCGACTTTTTCCGAGGCTAGGTTTATCCAGAAACATCCTACCCTATTGAAGCCGTCGTTTAGCCGGAAACTTCGCTTCTGGTCGCTAGGCGGACCAATTGTTAGCATGATTCTCACAAGCGGTCGGGCTTCCGAGTCCCCAAAAACGGGATTGAGTAGAAGGCCTGAAAACTTCGGGATGGCTTGTGCTGACGTGCGCTGCTTGGGGTAGCTTGCTCGCCCCCGCAACCGTTGGAAGCCGCCGTAGAACACCCATTGTTCCCTCAATGTGAGTTGACCCATGAACGTGAATGTAGCCCAACCTGGAAAGACTCGCATCGGCTGGATTGGCACGGGTGTGATGGGCCGGTGGATGTGCCAGCATGTGATGAACAAGGGTTATAAGGCCGTGGTGTATAACCGCAGTGTGGAAAAGGCCCAACCCTTATTGGACCAGGGAGCACAATTGGCCGCTTCGCCGAAAGAGGTGGCGGAGCAAAGTGATATGGTCTTCGCCATCGTCGGCTATCCGAAGGATGTTCGGGAAGTGTTCTTGGGTCCGCAAGGAGTGCTGGCGGGCAGCCGAGCGGGGATGGTCGTGGTGGATATGACGACCAGCGAACCCAGTCTGGCGGTCGAAATCTATGAGGCAGCTAAAGCCCGCGGAGTTGCCGCCTTGGATGCGCCGGTTTCCGGCGGAGACCTCGGAGCCAGAAACGCTACGTTGTCGATTATGATCGGCGGTGATGCCGAGGCGGTGGCAGCTGTTCGCCCTGTTTTGGAAGCTATGGGGAAGACCATCGTCCACCAGGGGCCTGCTGGCGCCGGGCAGCATACCAAAATGGTCAATCAGATTCTCATCTCCTCCACCATGATTGCGCTGTGTGAAGGGTTGCTCTACGCCTACAAAGCCGGCTTGAATTTGGAAACTGTGTTGCAAAGCGTGAGTGTGGGAGCGGCAGGGAGTCGTTCCTTGGACCTATATGGGCCGCGCCTGCTCAAGCGAGATTTCGAGCCGGGCTTCTATGTCGAGCATTTCATCAAAGATATGGGTATCGCCTTAGCTGAGGCGGAACGGATGAACCTCTGCCTTCCTGGGCTAGCCCTAGCCAAGCAGTTGTACGAAGCTGTCCGTGCTCACGGTTATGGCCGCAAAGGAACCCAAGCACTCCTGCTAGCTTTGGAGAAAATCAACAACGTCCAACGGAGTTGAGGATCAGGCAGCAAATCGCTGCTGTTGTGTCCCGGAGTGTGCAAACGACCACTCATGCCCGAAGGGATCCCGAATGCGGGCATAGCGGTCTCCCCAGCTCATATCCCGTGGAGGAAAGATCACCTCCGCTCCAGCGGCGACAGCCCGCGCCAGCACATGATCGCAGTCCTCTACTTCCAGATGGAGAGTCACAGAAACATGGGAATGTTTTTCCCATTCCGGTCCGCAACCCCCTTCCGGAAAAACATCACATACATGAAACATAGCCGGGCCAATCCGCAATGCCACACATGCCGGCTCGCCTCCATTCTCCAGGGCAGATCGAGTGTCTTCTTCAGCCCCCAAGGCACGCTTGTAGAACTCCACGGCTCGTGCCACATCCGCTACGACCAGATGCGGGATCAACCGCTGCCGTTGTAACGCCACCATGACATCCACTCCCACCGGACATTCGCTTCCATCAGGGCGGCTCCTGCGTTCCTTTTACCACACCTTCGGCTTAGCTCGATATGTCAGTAGGCAAGCCAGACGTTCCAGCAAACGACCTTTCCCCTCCCGTCTCGTTTCCACTCCTATTCTCGATAAGTCGGGATTGAGTCGTCCCGATCCCGAAAATCTAAATAAATGGGAGATGAGAAGGGGCACTACCCCTGCTGGGCCAATAAGGGAAACAATTCTTCCTCAACGTTGCCAAAGCGAACGGGCAAGTACTCCCTGGCGGGTCAGTGGGAGAGTTGGCTGAAAATGGAATTACGCGTCATCCCTTCTCCGCCGGCAGCGGCAATAGAGGCAGCCAGCCTTGCCGGCGGATGGATCAAAGTGTTCCGCCAGAGAAAAGGAAGTAGCCTTACCGCCATGCGAGATCAGGAAGTCCCTCACCCTACGTGTTAGAGGGCTTTGCCTGATTTGGCGGCGATATAGCGATCTTCCACGGCTTTCCAGTTGACGACATTCCACCAGGCATCGATGTAGTCCCCCCGCAGGTTTTGGTACTTCAGATAGTAGGCGTGTTCCCAGACATCGACGCCCAGAACGGGAATCAACCCTTCCATGAGAGGGCTGTCTTGATTCGGTCGTTTGATGGCTTCCAGCTTGCCGGAGGCAGGGTTATAGACCACCCAGCTCCAGCCGCTGCCGAATTGGGTCAAACCGTTAGTTTTCACGACTTGTTTGAAGTTGGCAAAGTCGTTGAATGCCTCGCGGATGGCCTCGGCGATTTGACCGCTGGGTTCGCCCCCACATTTGGGTCCCATAATCTCCCAGAATAGCGAGTGGTTGTGATGCCCACCGCCGTTATTGATGACCGTCTGACGAATGGATTCCGGAACTTTCTTGATCTCGCGTAGCAAAGTCACGATGTCGAGTTGGGCGAAATCCGGTGCGCTTTCGAGAGCTTTGTTCAGGTTATCCACATAAGCCTTGTGGTGCCTTTGAGAGTGGATCTCCATCGTGCGGGCATCGATGTAAGGTTCCAAGGCATCGAAGGGGTAAGGCAAAGCAGGGAGTGTGTGGGGCATGGTGTTCTCCTTAGAGTTTGAGGCCACGGGTTCCAGAACCAGTGAGCGCTGGGACAGGCCCCGCTAGCCGACCCGCGCCAACATTGCAGGCGTAATTAGTGTAGGCACAAAGCGGAGCATGGAGGAGACAGCATGCGTCCCCTCGTGGCGGTTAGTGTCGGAGGATTGCTCATCTTCCTGGTGGCATCCTTTGTGCTGACCTATACGCAGAGGTTCCGGTTGGATGCTGCACGCATGCAAAGCCAACATAACTTGAGACAGTTAGCCCTTGCGGCTCTGGAAGTGCAAACCGAGAGGAACGATGCATCATTAGCGGCTAGCCAAGCGATTCCACCAGCGACTGTAGTATTGGCGGGCATTCCTGCGGAGGATCGGCTCAGTTGGTATGCTCTGATTCTGGCTCGATTGGATCAACAGACGTCGGGAGCAGCTCAAGCTTTGGCATTACTCGATCGAGAAGCGCCATGGTCGGCAGAGGCCAATCAACAAGCCAGTACGGTCCGTTTGCGTTGTGCCCTAAATCCGCTCGCACCGCTCCGCGATGAAACCTTTCCTGCTGGTGGAGCGGCTCCTGCCCATTACGTCGCCATAGCGGGCATCGGACGCGAGGCTGCCCTCTTGACTTTGCCAGAAAATGCCCCTCCATCTCCCCAGGCGGGTGCCTGGCGCTATGATGCTCCCACACCCCTATCGCGTGTTCAAAAGGGGCTGAGCAACACACTTCTTTTGGCAGAGACAGCACATGAGAACGGCCCGTGGCTGCGGGGAGGTTGGGCGACGACTCGTGGTATAGATCCCACGGAAGATGCACCGCCATTTCTGGGAACAAAGGGGCAATTTGGTGGCTTTTTCCCGCACGGCGGCCATTTCGCCCTCTGTGACGGCTCCGTTCGATTCCTGAGTATTCACACGACGCCGGAAATTCTCCTGAGGTTGGCTACCATCGCGGATCAGCGCGCAGCACCGCCAGAGTGACATTCCAAAACATAATGTCATTCTCCCTGCATACTTTTTGATAAGGTTCTGGAAAGCAAACTTTTCCATCGAATGAGGGTAAAACATCTTTTTATGCTTTAGTGCGGTTAGCATAAATTTTGCAGAAGTGCGAGAATCGACGCGATTTTTTAGCCAAAAGATCGAAAAACTTCTCCCCAGCGGAGTAAAAATATTCTAAACTTTCGTTGAAATAGATAGCGATTTACGGTCTTGTCGTGGCAGGGGAATGACATGCCGCCGCCGACGACTGTGGAAGAGATGCTGGATCGCGTCCGCCGCAGCGGCATAATCCCGTCTGAGCGGCTGGAACAATTTCTGACCCAGCAGTCACAGTTTCCCACCACACCTTCGGAACTGCTGGAGCGTTTACAAGCCGCAGGGTTGATCACAGCCTTCCATGCTGAGAAGCTGGCTGCGGGGAAGTACAAAGGCTTCATCCTCGGCAGTTATCTCATTCTGGAGCAAATTGGCAGCGGGGGGATGGGTCAGGTTTTCCTGGCCGAGCATGTCCGCATGCAGCGTTTGGTGGCCTTGAAAGTTCTGCCGCCCCATGCCTATGACGACAACACAGCTCGCACCCGCTTCTTCCGCGAAGCTCGTGCAGCCGCCCAATTGGATCACCCCAACATTGTCCGCATCTATGACCTTTGCGAGGAAGGCCGCCTCCTATTCCTGGTTCTGGAATACGTGGATGGTACCAGTTTGCAACACATTGTAGCCCGCCATGGACCGCTCCCTGTCTCCTTGGCTTGCGACTACATCCGCCAAGCGGCCTTTGGGTTACTTCACGCCACGGAGCTGGGATTTGTCCATCGGGACATTAAACCTGCCAACCTACTGTTAGACCGGCACGGCATCATCAAAATCCTGGACTTTGGATTGGTGCGCTCTCTCCATGACGGAGATGGAGGGATTACCCGCCGCCTTGATAATGCGGTTTTGGGAACCGCGGACTACGTGGCACCGGAACAAGCGATCGATAGCTCGACGGTCGATGTGCGAGCAGACCTCTACTCGTTGGGGGCCACCTTTTACTTTTTATTGGCTGGCCACCCTTTGTTTCCCGAAGGCAAGACGGCCCAGAAACTCCTTTGGCAACAGATGCGTGAGCCAACGCCAATCCACGAGATCCGGCCTGAAGTGCCACGAGAACTGTCAGACATCCTCCACCGCCTGCTGCGGAAAAAACCTGAGGAGCGTTATCAACACCCCACGGAACTTTTAGAGGCTCTAGCTCCCTTTGTACCTGCGGAAGTGCCGTTACCAGACCCAGCTTGGTTTCCCGATCGTACAGGACGAGTGGCAGCTCGTCTCTCGACTAATCCGGGTCCGGCTAGCTTCGCTGGTTCCGCTTCCCAAGTTCTCGTGGCGGCCTTACGGAGTAATCCCCCCTCTTTTGCCGGACCCCCGAGCAGTGGCATTCGGCCTCAACCCCGTCCTGCGGCCCCAACGACTTCTTCCTTGAGTTTCGAGGAAACCCAGCCTGCTGCGCCTCGTCCTCAACCCTCATCTGTCGTAGCTGCTCCTGTACATGCCCCTTCCCCACCCCCTCCTACGTCACCTTACGTACGCCTCGTCATTCTTATTCTCTCGGCGGCTCTCTTTCTGGCGCTCGTTACTATCATCATCCTGCTGCTGTTCCGTTAGAAGTGAAACGCCGAATTGAATGACCGAAAAGCTTTGGAATAAGTGCTCGGCTTCGCTGAAAAAGCCGCTCAAGGTCTGAGTCCAGATGAATAGTCAATCACCGAAAGGCTTGATGGAAATGATGTGGGCGAGTGGTCGATAGTTTTGCAAGAAAACGGGAGGAGGTACTAACTCATCGGTGCTCCTGATAGTTTCAGGAGTTGAGCACAAACTTCGGTGTTTCGATCCTCAGTGTTAGCGGGGCGGCTCTTCGTGTTTTGTTACAATAGATGGTACGCTACCGGGACCGTGGATCGCCTCATAGACTTCTTCCCGATGCACCGGTACATCCTTAGGCGCAACAATTCCCAGCCGCACCTTATCACCCCGGATCTCGATCACCGTGATGATAATGTCATTGTTGATGATCACCGATTCATTCTTTTTTCTGGACAGTACGAGCATAGGTGTCTATCTTTCCCAACAGGGCGTTGAGACGGTTGCGGCATACCGCCAGCTCCTCGATATTGGCTCAGGAGGTGGTTCAGTCGCTCCGCCGCGACTCCCTCCGTGAGTGCACTCGTAATAGAATCCGCAGGTGAATCGCAGCCCTTCCACCAGGGAGGCGGCACCATTTTAGTTTCCTGCCTATGTATCTCCTTGTTCATACCTGAGATACAAAGGCCGTCCTACACCACTGTAAAGCAGTGTCCAAGGAGTCGTCAAGGACCACTTCGTGCCAAATTCATGAAAATTTGCCCCTTGCACGGTTTAAAGGCCATTTTTGCCTACCGCCTGTTCAGTTTTTGGACATTTGGGGGTGTTATCGGAATCTTCCACTTCATGAGGTGTCGCCAGTACCTTTTACATCTGAAAGCGAAGTGAGGCGAATTCTCGCATTATGATTCTGGTCTGATGGGTGGTCGTGGAACACTGTTCGTTTTCACTCGCTCGCCGGAGAACGATTCCAAGTGAGGGAATGGGGAATAACGGAAGAGTTTTTTCAAGCCCGACGCTTCTCGTTGACTCAGTATGTTAGAATGAACTGTGATGAAGTGCCCCGTGCGGGTTTCCTAAAGCTTCGGTCGCCAAACCTGCTATTATCTCCCTTGTGAAGACCCGCACAATGACAGCTAAACGGTGGAAGTGGCAATTGACCGGATGAATCAGAGGAGCAGAGAAGTAAGTGCCTGAGATACACACCCCCCTGTCGCGTTGGTCAGGTCGCTTGGCACGAGCGGTGGGCCGAACCTGGGCACGGCTGCACTATGCCTATTGTGTGGAACCGACCTGGCTGGAAATCAACTATCACCGGCTGGCTCTTCCCCATTGGCCGGCGACCTTGGATGGGTTGCGGGTGGCTCATCTGACCGACTTTCACTGTGGTAAACATCTTCCTCTAAGCTACCTGGAGGAAACCCTGGCCCGCACCGTGGCAGAACAACCGGACCTGATTGCTCTTACGGGGGATTACATCCACAAGGGGTATCGATACGTATCCACAGTCGCTCGCTTGCTTGGCCAATTACAAGCGCCACTCGGGGTATTTGCTGTCCTCGGCAATCATGATTTTGCAGTGCGCAATGCCTTGGGGTGGCGCCGTTATCCTCGCTTGCACCAAGCGGTAACTGAGGCTTTGACCCACGCCGGGATTCAGGTGTTGCGGAACCAGGCTGTGACGGTGCAGTATCGAGGTGCGCGATTCCTAGTCGCCGGTTTGGATGATTTATGGAGCGGTACGGTGGATCCGCATGCGACCTTTGCCCAAGCATGTCCTGCCACACCGCGTCTGGTCTTGGCTCATAATCCACGGACTGTGGAACTCCTCCACCCGCACCGCTGCGATCTGATCCTAGCTGGACACACCCACGGCGGGCAAATCAACTGGCCGGGGTTGGGGCGGTTTATGCTTCCGCGTCAAGCTCGCCGCTATGCGGCCGGATTGTTTCAACTTCCCCACGGCCATCTTTATGTCAACAAAGGTATCGGCTACGGTTGGCGCTTCCGTTTCAACTCACGCCCAGAGATTGCCATCTTTTCCTTGCATGCACCAGCTTCCCCTGTTCCTTCCTGTCCTCTAGATTAGTCCTTGCCTCAGCGGTTGGGGGTAAAGCTGCGGGTAAAGGAGGCGATCCCGCAGGAGCATAAACGGACCAGACATGGACGGCATCATCCTGGTTACGGGCGGCGCGGGTTTCATCGGTTCGCATCTGGTGGAAGCTCTCATTCACCGCGGCTACGCCGTCCGCATTCTCGACGATCTGAGCACGGGTCATCTTGATAACCTGCGGCACTTACCCTCCCGCCCGGAACTGATTCAGGCATCTGTTACAGACCCTGATGCCTTGGACCAAGCTTTACGCAATGTCCGCATTGTATTCCACCTTGCCGCGTTGGCTTCTGTGGCCCGCAGTATAGAACATCCCGCTGCCACCCATCATGCTTGTGCTACCGGTACGCTTTTGCTCCTGGATCATGCCCGGCGGCACCGCGTCCAGCGTATCGTCTATGCTGCCAGTTCCAGTGCGTATGGTGGATTGCAGGGAGCGGACCAAACCCAAAGTGAGTCCCTACCTGTTCAGCCCAAATCCCCCTACGCGGCTGCCAAGCTCGCCGGGGAACTGTATCTCCAGGCCTTTGCCCACTCCTTTGGACTGCAAGCGGTCGCTCTACGCTTTTTCAACATCTTCGGGCCGCGGCAGCGCGCCGATAGTCCTTACTCCGGCGTCATCCCGCTTTTTATCGCCGCTATGTTACAACACCAGCCTCCTACCATTTACGGGGATGGCACTCAATCACGAGACTTTACGTATGTGGAGAATGCGGTCCAGGCCCTCCTGCGTGCTGCGTTCACCCCATCCCTGCCCGCTCCCACCTACAACGTCGGCACAGGGCGTTCCATCTCGATCCTTCAGCTCGTAGATGCTCTCAATCGCATACTTGGCACCCATCTTCTGCCACGCTTTGCTCCGCCCCGACCCGGCGATGTCCGCTATTCCTGTGCCGACATCCGACGAATCCAGAAGGACCTCGGCTATCAACCGACCGTCTCATTTGAGGAAGGTCTGGAACGCACTGTCCACTGGTTCCGTTCCTCCGCCTGACCTCATTCCGCATTTCGGTCCCAGACGGAGGGGTACTCCAAGTAACAAATCAGTGCGTGCGAATACGGCACGTGATGATCGAGAATCAGTCGACTAGGTTGCCCACGAAGTCGACAGTGGGATGCCGCTGGTGCCATAAGGGAGCGGGGTTGCAGGAAAACAAGTGGGGAGAGTATAGTAGATAAATGGGGAAGTGTTGGTTCAGGGTACTCAGCGGGAAGCAGGCGTGAGCAAGGCAATCATCAGCGATATTCACGGGAACCTAGAAGCTTTGGAGGCGGTGCTCGCCGATATCCGATCACAAGGGATCGCGGACATTTATTGCCTAGGAGATATCGTGGGTTATGGCCCAAATCCGCGGGAGTGCATCGATCGCGTGATGGAAACCTGCAAAGTGGTTCTGTTGGGAAACCACGATCAGGGAGCCATGTTCGACCCCGATGGGTTCAACCAATCCGCGGAACGGGCGATATTTTGGACCCGTTCGCAACTGGAGCATTCTCCGGAGCCGCGCCAGGTGCGGGAGCGCCGCTGGGAGTTTCTGGCCGAACGGCCGCGCACCCACAAGGAAAACGGCTATTTGTATGTCCACGGGTCGGCTCGCAATCCTCTCAATGAATATGTTTTCCCAGAGGATGTTTACAATCAACGTAAGATGGAACGCATATTTGCTTTAGTCGAACGATATTGTTTCCAAGGACACACACACGTCCCTGGGATATTTACAGAAGATTTGCAATTCCTCAGCCCCGAAGATGTAGACCATGTCTATAAGCTCGATGGTCGAAAAACCTTGTGTAATGTAGGTTCTGTCGGCCAACCTCGTGATGGCAATTGGCGTGCTTGTTATGTTGTCTTACATGATGATGATACGATTCAGTTTCGGCGTGTGGAATATGACTGGCAGAAGACACGCGACAAGATTTACGCCATTCCCGAATTGGATCGCTTCTTAGGGGACAGACTGGGCGAAGGCAAGTAAACGATTGGCGGTGTCTAAGTGTGGGAATGGGAGATCGTGACCCTGCTGCGGGGATTCGTAAGATAACGCTAGTTGAAAGCCACGCCTCGCCCCCTGGGTTCACCAGCACATGCGTCAAAATCTCATCAATATTGGCTTATTTCTGGTGGCGGCTGCAATTCTGACCTTCCTTTGGCAGTATGCCGAGAAACACTGGATTCCTCGCCCTAAACCCCAAGCGGCGAAAAAACAATCGCCAGACCGCCCCTCCCAGGAAGATTCCCAGAAGCGGCCAGAAGAGTCAAGACGGCAGGCGATCGCCGCAATTGCCAGTGCCGTAGCGAGTGTGGCTGTCCCCCAGCGGGTCGCCGCTCCTCCACCTCCGCCTCCTCCCTCGCCCACCCTCATCCCCCTTGGCAACGCTGACTACTACTTGCAAGTCCTGCTTAGCACCCGCGGCGGGGGAGTGCAACAGGTGGTGCTGACACGCTTTGACGCGGCAGATCGGTTGGGGCGAGAAGTCCGCCGCAAAGATGTCAATGGCCAGCCGACAGGCGAGAAGGTGCCGCTGTACCTCATCCCCGGTGTGCGTACTGTTCGGACCAAATACCTGCGCGAAGACTATGTGGAACCAATTCTGACACCTGGAATTGTCACGGAACCATACAAATTGGCGGAACCTTCATATCGTGTTTTTCACTATAGTACCCCCGAGGACAAATATCCGGATCCATATTTGGGGGAAACAGAATGGCGTGTTGTGGAAAAAGACTATCCGGAAAATGGCATTCATAAAGTGGTCTTTGAAAAAGAGTTGGGCGATCCCTACTACTTGCGTATCCGCAAGACCTATACATTGGGTCCCAAGGACTACCATATAGGCTTTCAACTGGATATCACGCGCCTGCCTTTGCCAGACTCTGGGGTAGCACGCGTACCTATCCGCCTTCAAGTAGAAGGACCCCGGGGTCTTCCGATCGAAGGGGAGTGGTACACGTGGATTTATCGAGTAGCGTTGATTGGCTGGCGGGACAGCAAAGGTGGAATGCATCGCCAATACGAAGATGCTGCTACAGTGGCTGTGCGCCGGGGAGGAGAGGTTGTACTAAAAGGTGAAAACACCTTCAAATACATTGCCATAATGTCACCATATTTTACATCAGCTTTGGCGATTGATGATGAAGCAGAGCAACACGGGGCCGTAAAGCAGCCATGGGCCTATGCTCGTGCTACCACGGAGCTGCCCTTCGACAAACAAGCTGACCCCAACCAACCCTTTTTCACGGATCTCACTATACGAGCGGCGACGGAAGCGCTCAACCCTGCGCCGGGTGAAACCATCACCCATCGGTACCTCATTTACAACGGACCCGCCAAGGTGGGACTGTTGGGTCTGATGAATGCGCCCAACGAGGTAGACCCGCAGTTGGTAGAACGATATAAGAATCAACTCGATTTGCGCACCATTACGGATTTCCATTCACCTTCGTGGTTAGGACGGTTTGCATATGCCATATATTGGAGTGATTTGGTTATAGCTTTTACTAATCTGATGCATTGGCTGTTAGCGACAATTCACAAGGTTATACCCAGTTGGGCAATGAGTATCTTCATACTGACCATTATGGTGCGTCTGATTCTCTTCATCCCTAGTAAGAAGCAGACGCAAATGAATCTGCGAATGATGGAAGTCCAAAAGAAGTTGGCACCTCAATTGGAGGAACTCAAAAAGAAATATGCCCATGATCCAGCAGAGTTCAACAGGGAAAAGATGCGGCTCCTCATGGCTCATGGTGTCAATCCCTTTGCGGCAATGGGGGGCTGCCTGCTGTTGCTGGCGCAAATGCCAGTGATGATGGGCCTCTACTTCTGTTTGCAAGAGAGTATCTTCTTCCGCTTGCAGTCGTTTTTGTGGATCGAGAACTTGGCAGCTCCGGATATGTTGTTTTGGTGGGGTGAGAAAATCCCATTTATCAGCACTCCTGAGGACATCGGAAGTATCTTTTATCTTGGTCCCTATTTCAATTTGCTACCTATCCTTGCTGTAGGATTGATGCTTTGGCAGCAGAACAAAATGATGCCGCCACCCACTGATGAACAAATGGCACAGCAGCAGCAAATGATGAAAATCATGTTGATCCTTATGGGAATATTCTTTTATAAAATTGCTGCGGGATTGGTTCTTTATTTCATCATTAGCACAATATGGGGAATGGTCGAACGGCAATTCATTCCGAAGCTGTCAGACACCTCGGTTGTGAGCGATGGTAGGCCCATAGTCAGTGGTGTCAAAAGTGCGAACGCTTCTCGTGACAGCAGTAGCGTTTCCGAACAACAGGTAGGATTTTTGGGAAGACTTAAAGCGCGGCTTCAGGAACGTTTAGAGGAGTTGCAGCGCCAGGCCGATGAACAGGCCAAGCGCCAAATACGAAATACCAAGCCGTCCACAGAGGAGCCGAAGAGGCGTCGGAAGAAAAGGTGACCGCCGCCAGCCATTGAGATGGATTGAATCCCCCTCTCAGTCGGCATAGTGATATTGCCAGACTTACGGGGCGCGATTGCTAGGTGCGATGGGTTTTACGGCCTTGACAACATAAACGCGTCCCATCAATCTTTCCAGTAAACTCAGCGGTAGTAGCCTCCAGGGATGTGGCAATTCAGAACGCCGGAGGTGGCGCCGAGTGATTGTGATCTCCGAGAAGCCATCGAGCATGTGTCTTAGTTGTCGGGAGGTCAGTTTCGGGGCTGTTGTTGGGTCAGGGGGGCGGGTCCAATACACTCGCTGGAATGGCAACAAAAGGTCTTGCCAATACGCCACATCGTAATAAGCCGGGGTAAGGCAGATCAATTTTCCTCCAGGCTTGAGCAGACGGCGCACCTCTATGACCCGGCTGGATTGGAGTTGCCAGGGGTCATAGAGCGCATTCCAACAGATCACGTCTAAGGACGCTGAGGGGAAAGGCGAAAGTATCCCATCGTCCCACTGGACGATGTCGATCGGCCAGCTATAGCGAGAAAGATTCTGATGCAATCGTGCGACCGGGTCCTGAGGGTAGACGGCGATGATTGGCTTTGCCCCATTGCGTGCGTAGCGGATGGCGTCATTGCCCAGCCCCGCTCCAAGCAGGAGAACGCTTTCGCCAGGATGACGGTCGAATTCCAAGGCGTGGGGTAGCCACCAGCCGTGACGCTGGTACCGTTTTTGTTCCAACTCATCAAACCACGCCGACGAGAAGGGGACTAATCCCGGTGCAGCCCTGCGATACTCAATGGGGCGGATCAGCTCCTGATTAGCCAAGATGACCGCCTCGCGGTTGTCACTCTCATCGAGATCAAAGGCTGGAGACAGTTCGGCTTTTCCCTGGCTCGTCATCCACAGCCATTGATGTCCGAGACCATTCATGCTTATCCCAAGCGTGCTTTTTCTGTTTCGGTGGTAATTGAGATGGGTGCATATCGCTGTTGACACACTGTGTCAAGAGTTATTTTTTCGAAAATCCAACTGCTATTCGGGGAGAACGGAAAGCCCTGACAGTGACTCACCGCTTCGATTCCCCTTGCAGTCCCGAAGCCTGGGGCGATATGGTCGCCGCTGACCATATGCAAGCGCTTCTGGAGATCATTCGTGTGAGAGAGGGATATTGGTGCCCTCTGTAGTGTGCAAAGCTGTGGAAATGTTCGCAGATAGCTAGTGATTTCTTGTTAAACAGACTCTGGTTATCCCCTGAAATTCGGGGAACCGAGGAGGTGGCAGCGATGTCGGGTTTAGGATCGAGGCGATGGAAATACGGCGGCATTTTGGCTGGCGGCTTCCTATTCGGTGTGATCCTTGCGGTAGTGCTGGCACAGAGACAGCACCTGCAGGCGTGGTACGCCGCCCATCAGCTCCGGACGGCTACGGAGTTATCGCAGAAAGTGCGGGCAGCGGAGCGATTGATGGAACTCCAAGAGATAGGGCAGCGAAGGGTGCTTAATATCCTCATCGCCGGGGATGAGACGTCCCGCCAGGCCGTGCTGCACGCCTGGCAATGCCGGGTGGAGGAGTGGCCTGAAGAAGTGATCCAGAAATGGTTGGATGCGGCCGCGACGGTGTGGGATGAAGCGGATGAGCAGGGACAGAAAGCCCTCTTAGAAATGGCCCGGCCCGTGTTGGGGCGGCCAGGATGGGCGGAGGTCCCAGCATGCCGGCGGATCGTCTGCTGCGGATTGAGCAGTAGGCATGCTTCGGTGCGACGAGACGCTGTGGGAATGGCTCGGCATTACGGTTCCCAGTTGCGTCAGCAGTGGCTGGAATTGCTGAAGGACTCGGAAGCGGAGGTGCGGCGGGCGGCGCTGTTTACAGTGGCGGCCTTTGGTGATTCGTCCGTATGGCTTGCGGATGAAGAACTGTTCCATTGGTTGCACGACCCCGATGAGGGGGTACGCCGTATTTGTCATGATGCTCTTTTGTCCCGCGGACGCACAGTGCTGGAGATCGATTTGGGCCGCCGCTTGACTCATCCGGATGCCCAGGAGCGGCTCAAACTCATCGCAGAATTGCGTTATGATGATGGGGTGGCGGATCCGGAACCGTGGTTGCACTACCTCGTGCGGGATCCGGAGGCCGCGGTGCGGGTGGCAGCCGTGCGTGCCGTGGCGGAACTCCGGCTCCAGCGCCGCTCCTTATGCCCCCCTTGGGTGGAGAGCGTAGTTCGGACAGACCCTGATGCGCTGGCTCGCAGGATTATGCAGTATTATCAGGAGCTTCCGCTCCAGATGAGGAATGGGGAGGTGCGTCCCGCAGGTGGTCCTCCCTGATCCTGATACTGAGCCTGGTCTTGAAAGGCCGTCGGTGGTGCATCCCTGGAGACGAAGGCGGAAGGAGCGGCCGCTCAGAGGAGGGGATGGGAGAAGAACATGGCGATGAAAGAGTTGATCATCGTCGTCAAGCCGTTTCGAGCGGAGGCAGTGCTGCAGGTCGTGACCGAGGTGGGTGTGGCAGCCTGTGTGGTGCGCGAGGCGAAGGGGTTTGGACGACAAAAGGGCTATCTGGATCGCTACCGGGGTTCCGAGTTCAGTACAGCCTATTTGCCCAAGGTGGAAATCACGGTGTGGGCAACCGAGGACCAAGTGGCTGAATTGCTGGAACGTATTCCCAAAGCAGCGCGGACAGGCCGGATCGGCGACGGAAAAATCTTTGTGATACCCCTGGCTTGGCCGGAAATCATTGAGTTCTGAGGAGGGAAGACGGGATAAATACCAGACAAGTGACAACAGGCGAAACGCAGGAGATGGCGAAATCACGAGAATGGCATCAGGGGAGCGATGAACTCAAGCAACAAAATGGGAAAAACCCCCCTTGGGCAAGTGACTACATCCCACCTGTTTTCTAAGATGATGGGGTATGGTGGTTTGGCAGGCGCCGGCGATTGGGTTGCCGGGAGCAGCTTGCCCGGAGAAGTTACTGTCTGTGTCTCGCGCAAGATGTTGAATCGAGGGAGAGCACAAGCGATGATGAACCGTCTGCGTGTGTGGTTGGGGGCCGGTATCCTAACCGTTGTTGCCGGGGGGGTATCGATGTGGGCAGCTCCACCCCAATTGAGCCGGGGAACTTACGAGCGCCTGGCGGCGGCTGATATCGCTCAATTGCAAGGCAGCATTGCCAAGTGTCAGGAAAGTGCGGCAGAGGCCCGGCGAAATCTCCCGACAGCCCGTGCTCTTGCCATGCTCTTGGTTCTAGAGGCGGAAGCGCTCGGTGATGCCAACTTGCAAAAGCAAGCCTTACAGATTGCCGAAGTCCTCAACAAAAAGGATTTTGCCGCTGCGGAGAAGCTGGCCAAGAGCCTCAAGGCCAATCCGGGTACGGCGCCGTTGCCTAGCCAACCCCTTCATAAACTCAACGACTTCCACCTGGAAGAAGTGATGTCCCCCTATCGCTTGGGTCGTAGCGGGGGCTTAAACATCGAAAAGGACATCCGGGATTGGAGCAAAAAGGGAGTCAAACTCGATCCCGCCGCGGTAGAAATCCTCGCGGCTCGCACAGCCCTCCTTAGCGAATACACTATGCACATGCCTAACGATAAGGCTGATGTGAATAAGGCCAATTTGGAGCAATGGAAAAAGTATTCGCAAGAGCTGATCGACCTGAGCCGGCAATTGGCGGAAGAGGCGGCAAAAGGCAAGTCCGCTAATGGGAATGCTATGGCGAGCCTGCTCAGCAAGATCAACAACAAATGCACCGATTGCCACAATAAATTCCGGGACGATTGAACTGGAATAACACTCTCCAGCAGGTATCCCGACTGGCTGTCCGTCCAATAACTGTCCGTCCAGCCCCAAACGGACCGGGTAGTTATCTCCTTGGTCCTGGCTACGGTTATTTTCCTCGAATGGACTATGGCGGTCGCACTCAGGAAGGTTTAGTGTGAGATCACCGCCTGGATTTTCGGGTGCCATAGATTAGGGATGTGTTGAAGATGACAAGCCCTACCAGTGCAAAGCCCCCTGGTGCTGTTCCGCCTGGGGCGACTCCTCCCTGGCGTGACCCGCGGCTGGAACCGATTCGTGAGAAAGTGTATTCCGGCCAGCGCCTGAGTTTTGAAGATGGTCTGCTACTCGAGGAGACGCACGATCTGCTGACTCTAGGAGAACTGGCCAACTATGTTAGGGAGCAGAAAAACGGACATGTGACGTACTACAACGTCAACATGCATCTCAATCCGACGAATGTGTGTGTGTACCGTTGTGCCTTCTGTTCGTTCCGCGCCGATTTGAAAGCTGCGAATGCCTATGTGATGACGGATGAGGAAATTTTAGCCCGTGCTCGAGAGGCCGCGGAACGCGGAGCGACAGAACTGCACATCGTCGGCGGATTGCATCATCTGCTCCCCTACGAGTGGTACTACAACATCATCGCCAATATCCACAGGCATTATCCTCAGTTGCATTTGAAAGCCTGGACCGCGGTGGAGTGGGACTGGTTCTCCCGCTTGACGAAACGACCCATTCGAGAATTGATGCTCGAGATGCGAGATGCGGGTTTAGGTTCCTTGCCGGGAGGGGGGGCAGAAATCTTCCATCCCGAAATCCGCCGCCAGATCTGCGATTACAAGGCTGACGCGGAGCAATGGCTGGAGGTGCATCGGCAATGGCACGAACTGGGCGGGAAGTCGAACGCTACCATGCTCTACGGCCATATCGAGAAACCGTATCACCGGATTGATCACTTGCTCCGCTTACGTGCTTTGCAGGACCAAACTGGCGGATTCCAAACATTCATCCCCTTGGCCTTCCACCCCGCAAACAATCCGCTAGGTCGCAATCTCCCCAAGCCTTCGGGGATGATGGACCTGAAGATGATCGCCATAGCTCGACTGATGCTCGATAATTTTCCCCACATCAAGGCGTATTGGCAGATGCTGGGTGTCAAAACCGCTCAGGTGGCCCAAAGTTGGGGAGCGGATGACATCGATGGGACAGTCGTTTACGAGAGGATTTATCATGCCGCGGGAAGCGACGCACCGCAGGAATTGACTGTGGCCGAGTTAGAGCGGCTGATCCGCGAAGCGGGACGTATTCCCGTTGAACGAGACACCCTGTACCGCCCAGTCCTCCGTTCCCAATCACGGAATCCGATCGCAGACAGCACACCTGTCGCTACGTTGGCGTGATGTTTCGTTCCGCGCAGCAGGATCGCGTGGGTGGATATCCTATTGAGGGTTCCTCCCAAAACGGGCAGGAGATCCCCCGGAGTTCGGTTCAACCTCCGGTCATGCTGTTTCGGTTACAAACAGCGGCTCCCTGTCCTCTGGGTCTTCCGGGAACTGAATTGTTGGTAGTGTGTAAAATTGTATGTTATTCGATTCAGGGGCGAGAGCTATCCACGATTGTGGAGCTACTGGTACAAGAGACGATACCTCGGGGACTTTGATAGGCAGCACATTCATTGTTATTATCTGCGATGATGATAGAGAGGGATCCACCTCGGGAATGATTGTTGTTCCTAAATCTCCCGCACGGCGGATACTAAAGTTTGGAACCTCCATGACTTCGTCTGGGAAAGAGGACAACAACTCCAGTCTCGGCAGCTCCAAGGTCGGAGGAACTACCTCCTTCAACGAACCGTTGGGGTGAACAAGGGGAAAATTCGGGACTTCGTAGGTGTCCTCGCCTTCCTCGACCATGAGCGGAAGAACATCCACGATGATTCCTGTATCGTCACAAAGAGTATTGCCCGCTCCGTCCTCTTCATCGCCAAACCACGGCATGTACCAAACGATCTGGTCATCCTCAGTGAACCATTGGTCTTCATCCTCCCAACCGGAATCGACACCCAATGGCGGAACCTCGTCACCCGGCTGCTGGGAAGCTTCCGGCTCTTCCACGATCCCTATGTCTACAGCTTCGGGTATTTCGTCAACTATAGGCGTGGGTTCGACAGGAGCCAAGTCAATCATTCCCCCCAATCCCCACCAAGACTGAACACCGCTGATCGAGAATGCAAGCCGGTCCTCCAAGCGCTCACAGCGCAAAACACAACCGTGGATCCGGCGGGAAATGTAAGGGGAAAGTAGCATTTCTTGGTTCATGGGCGACCCTTTGCCAAGGAATTGACGGTTCAGAACAATTTTACTCGCTTAGCATAACGCGCCTGATCAATCAGTCAAGACCAAATCAGCGTTCAGCAGATGTTTTTTGTCGTGACAAAGGGGATGGGGTAATCGGCGGTAGCTATGACTGGAACTCGGCGCTAGCCATGAGCAGAAGCGATAACGGTAGCCGTAACCAGGAGCGATCGGGAGAAATCCCCAAGTAAGCGTAGGGACCAGCAGCTGGCCGTAGGACAGTTTCTGGGAGTGCGTTTATCAGGTGGATCGGTTGAGCTGGAATAGACGGAAACAATACTTGAACGCCTAACAGCGATAGAAGCAGATACCCCCAACGACGATAGAGGCACCATAGTAGTGATGGCAGCGGTCTGGTTAGAGGGTGAGGGGCCGTAGTCTCTGGGACCAAGTGTCCAGTTGTGTCCAGAGAGAGTGGTAGTAGTTGTTGCCATTACGCGCGTCAAAAGCTTGAGCCATTTGTTGGGCTTGGTTGCGAAAGTATTGGGCGAGTGAGAGATAATCCTGGGGATCAAGACCCTCCGGGAGGGGGAAATGCGCGGGCCAACGTAGGCGGAGGGAGGGTGAAACCTGAGCGAGACGCTGGCAGACAAAAGCCAGAATGCGTTCGAAATCGAAACGCCAGGCTGGACAGCGGCTGGCTGCGTAGATCGGCAAGTACCGTTGGGTGAGGCGAACGGCGGCGGCAAGATTGTCCGTGATGGTTAGGAAGAGAATATGTCGGGCGGCTTCCTGGAGGAAACCGGGCTGGACTTTGATCAGGCGTAATCCGCTGCGGTGGTACGCCTTCGCTAATTCCGCAGCATTGTTCTCCAGAAGAGGCAGCAGGAACATGGCGTAGGTGCGATGAGGTACTTCTGCACACTTCAAGCGTTTTTCAAAGATAGGTTTGGCGGCGGCTTCCGCTTGAGCCAAATCGCCGGTTTCCAGATGGAGTCGCACGACAGAATCTTGCTCACAGGCGATGCAGTCACTCATGAAGTTGCGCTCATGGCGTAACACCTGTTCGTGGTCCTTTTGGGCTGCGGGGATGTCGCCCATGAACAGATGGGCGTTGCGCCGGGTCTGATAGAAGGGATGCAGCCCGATGCCGGCGGCCACATAGCGTCGATACATGTCGTCGAGCAACTGCTCAATCTGGACGCGGGAGATCGTAGGGAATTTCGGCGCCGCTGTGGCAATCCACTTGTATTTCCAGTAGAGAGGCTCCGGGTCAAAACTGTCTGGATCCTCATCGTAGCGGGCTACACACCAAGCAAAGGCTACGAGGGAGATGTCGGGAGAGCCGCCGAACGTAGCAGCGTCGACCAGATATTGGCGGACCTCGTATCCCAGCTCAACATCGTTATGGGCGTCCGCCAGTTGGACAGCTTCTTCCAGAAGAGCAATTTTTGCCGGTCCGTAATCTAGCTCAAAAGCAGCATCACACAGTTCGTGGATGCGTTGAACGTACTCCTGGGTCTCTTTCTTCTTGGCCATAGCGTTAGCTCTCCGAGGGGAAGAAGAAGATAGGCGATGGGAAACTTCAGGAGTTCAGGAGATCGTCCAGTAAATGAAGGAGACCCTGATTGAACAGTTGCCATTCTCGGGCGTTGAGGGGGTGGTGACCCAAGAGCAGGGCTTGAACGTAAAGGATTTCGATGAAGCGCTGGCGGCGTTGGGGCGAACGCAACGACAGCAGGCGGCGGATCAAGGGATTCCGGAAATTGAAGCACAAGGTCCCAGCTTGCACAATGTCCCGCTGAACAAGTCCATCCAGCACGCTGGACCAGAGGGTATTGCTGAGCGCACGGGTGTGTTCCACCTGTCTCTGGAAACGGCCCTCTCGGCTGATGCTGTAAAGCGCGGGGAGGTCCTCCGGTTGGAACTTCTTGATATCCGCACGGCAGCGGAAGGGACGCAGGATTTTCTCTGCTTGTAGGGTAAAAGACTCGCAATCGGCTTGCTCTTCGACAGTCAGCTCGTCGAACTCTTGGGTGAGGGTATCGCTGTTGATCTCTTCCAAACTCAAATCCGGGAAGAGTTCCGGAATTCGGCTGATCAGATCGAGGTCATAAGCATATCCGGCATTGAGCAGGCACAAGTTCTGGGCAGCGGCGACATTGGCCAGTTGCCGGAAGGTATCCACGTCGGCTACATAACGAACAATCGCATAGTTCTGCCGGTATTCTCCGAAGGTCATCGTGCCCAGCGAGGTCTCAAACGGCAAATGATCTAGAATCATAGCGCAAAAGTTGTCATCTTCGGCAGCCAGCGCCTTGAGGGCACGGTGGTGCAGTTGCACGAACTGTTCGAGTTTCTCCGGTTGCTGCTCTGCGAGATTGACAAGATAACGGCGCAGGCGCTCGCCGATGAGAGTGCGAGTCCTCGCCAGATTTTCGTCTTCGAAAAACGACTCGCGGGAAGCTGTCGGCCGCAAGGTGGTGGCATTGAGGATCACGCGGACGAAAAAAGCCCATTCGGGCAGAAGATTGTCGGCGGTTTCCGAGAGGAACATGTTTTTGAGATAAATCCGGTGTCCCTTATGGCGGGCCGATAATGGGGGAGTGAAGGGAAGTATGTAGGCCACCCCATCCAAGCCATCCACTTCGGATGACAAGAGCACGGCATCTAAGAACGAGATGCCAAACGTTTCGCGTCCGTAAGCGAGCAAAGCCTTATGTCGTTGGGCGGGTGTGGCGTAATGTTTGCGCCACGGGGGCGTCTGGGTGTTGAGGATTTCCTGGACCCTTCCGGCATGAAAATGCAACGGCACAGGTAACAGGCTGCCATAGTGCAGGACGAGGCGGCGCACCTCCTCGGCGGTGAGCCAACGCTCTTTATCCTGCCGCGCCGTCAGCCAGACTTGCGTACCGACTGGCAGGTCCCGTTCCAATTCCCGCACGGTGTAGGAACCATCGGCACGTGCTCGCCACTCCACGGGGGCTGCGGTGGGGTTACGGGCGGATCGGGTTAGCACCACGATCTCTTCACTTACGATAAAACAGGATAATATGCCGATCCCGAACTGACCGAGAAAATCCGCCGGCTGGGTCCAATTGTCGGAGGTCTTGGAACTCCGGCCAATGGTGGCCAAAAAGTGATGGACTTCTTCCAAAGTCAGGCCGATACCATTGTCCCGTATACTCAGCGTAGGCGGTCGCCCCGTGCTCGGACTGTGGCATTCAATGACGATCTCGCCCCGCATAGCCGGTTCGTACTGTTGCCGAGCCGTGATGGCATCCACTGCATTTTGTAACAATTCGCGAATATAAACCTCCGGGCCACTGTATAAATGCTCGGACAACAGGTCGATGATCCCACGCAGATGGACCTGGAATTTGTGTTGTGCCATGTCTTCTCCTGTCCTGGTAAATCCTTTGGTTACCCGGGACAATGCTTGGCGGTCAGCAGACTTCCCCATTGTACACTGAATCTGTGAGCTATGCCAATGTTCGCAGGGGAAAGCCGAATCCAGCTATCTTGACTATGGCCTGTTCCATCTTGGGTTTCATTTCCGACCAACAGCGAAAAAACGAATCATCTCAGAATATCTGGTACATCTCTGGCATTCGTAGCGTTTATCTTTTGAGGGGAAAGTAGATGACGAAGTTGGCACCATGATTCGACAGTGGAGGAGCTGCGATGGCGCTCTTGGGGCTGGGAGAGTTGAAATGGCGTATGTTGCGGCGGGTATTGCGAAAGAAACGTTTCCGCTTTGAAGAGGCTCGCAACATGAGCCGGAATGACAAGCAACACTTCCAATGGCTCCTGGAGAACGGCTTTTTTGAGGACTTGGGTAACGGTTGGTATCGCATTACGGAGAAAGGTCGGGCTGCGGCGGAGTTAGGCCAGTATGAAGTTCCCTAATGACGGCAAAACTGGAGCTGAAGTGTGTCCGCTTTGCTCGGAACAATCCCATCCATTTCCAAGCCATTCTGAGAACGGGTCGTTCCGGGTCAGGGAGGAGGGATGTTGAATAGAGGGATTCGAGGGGGGAGGGAAGGAGAACCCACCCGCCACCCAGCGACGGCAGTCCGACCTGTGTGTCTTTTATTTGATGAAGAGCATTTCCCGGTAGGTGGGCAGAGGCCAGAGTTCATCGGCGACAAGGGTTTCGAGTGTGTCCCCCCATTTGCGAAGCTCGGCCATCTTGGGTAAGACAGCATCCCTGACGTACTTCGCATGGGCGTAGGCATCACCTTCCGGATGGTAATGGACAGCCTTGTCCAGGGCAGCAATAGCGGCCTGGAAGTGAGATATGGCCTCGGTTAACTCGCGGAGATGCTCGGCTTGGGCCGCGGGATCAATTCCGGCGGACTTAACCGTGGCCACAGTTTGGGCCACTCGCCCCTGATACTCTAACGCAGCCGGTAGGATCATCGTCCGCGCCATCATCAGCATCATGTTGGCTTCGATGGTGACCTCTTTGACATACTTTTCGCTGAAAATGACATAGCGGCTCTGGAGTTCGCGTTCATTGAACACCTTGTATTTAGTAAACAGTTCCACCGAGTCTTTCCGGATGATGACCGGGATGGCGTCCACGGTATTGCGCAAGTTGGGCAAGCCGCGCCGCTCGGCCTCGCGGTGCCACTCTTCGGAGTAATTGTCACCGTTGAACAGCACCTTCTTCGATTCCTTGATGATTCCCGGCAACAATTCCTGGATAGCTCGGTGGAGCGGTTTGCCCGCCTTGACCGCCGCCTCCAAGTGGGTAGCGATGTAATCCAGGGATTCGGCGACGATCGTGTTGAGAACTGTATTAGGACCAGCGATGCTGAACGAACTGCCGACTGCACGAAACTCGAACTTGTTCCCCGTAAAGGCGAAGGGAGAAGTTCGATTGCGATCGCCCGCATCGCGGGGGAGTTTGGGTAGGACACTCACACCAATTTCCATGTAGCCGCCTTGACGGGTACCTTTCAGGTCAGCTCGTTCGAGTTGATCCATAACATCCTGAAGCTGTTCGCCAAGGAACACGGAGATGATCGCCGGCGGCGCTTCGTTGGCTCCGAGACGGTGGTCGTTGCCGGCACTGGCTACGGAGACGCGGAGCAGTTCCGGATAGCGGGCCACGGCCCGGATGACGGCGACGCAGAAGACCAAAAACTGAGCGTTCTCGTGGGGGCTATCCCCCGGATTGAGCAGATTTTCTCCTGTATCTGTCGCCATAGACCAATTGTTGTGCTTGCCGGAACCGTTGATCCCTGCAAATGGCTTCTCATGAAGCAGGCATACCAGGCCATATCGATCCGCGGTTTGCCGCAGAATGTCCATCACGAGTTGATTGTGGTCGCAGGCGAGGTTGGCGTCCTCATAGGTGACCGCGATTTCATATTGGCTCGGAGCCACTTCATTGTGCCGGGTTTTGACCGGTACACCGAGGCGGAAGAGTTGGGCCTCGCAATCGGCCATGCAGGCTAAGACGCGTTCCGGAATGGCACCGAAGTATTGATCCTCTAGCTCCTGCCCTTTGGGGGGCTTGGCTCCGAAGAGGGTCCGCCCGCAGTTGACCAGGTCGGGACGGGCATAGAAGAAATGCTTGTCGATCAGGAAATACTCTTGTTCTGGTCCCACCGTGCTAAAAACCTTTTGGGCCTCAGTGTTGCCGAAGAGGCGTAGGATACGCAGGGCATGAGTGGAGAGAGCCTCCATCGAGCGGAGCAGGGGGGTCTTTTTGTCGAGTGCTTCGCCTGTGTAGGAAACGAACACAGTGGGGATCACCAGAGTAGCCCCGTTTGGCGCCTCCCGGATGTAAGCCGGGGAGGTAGGATCCCAAGCCGTGTAGCCGCGTGCCTCGAAGGTAGCTCGCAGGCCGCCGCTGGGAAAGCTGGAGGCATCGGGTTCGCCCTTGACCAGCTCCTTGCCGCTGAACTCCGCGATAGCGCGGCCCGTTCCCGTCGGAGTGAGGAAACTATCGTGCTTTTCTGCAGTCAGGCCCGTCATGGGCTGGAACAAGTGGGTGAAGTGAGTGGCACCGTGTTCGATAGCCCAGTCCTTCATGGCGGCGGCAATTGTGTCAGCCATCGAAGGGTCCAACGGCACACCCTGGCGAATTGTGCGCTGCAGGGCCTTGAATACCGGCTTGGGCAGGCGCGCCCGCTGTTCTTCTTCGCTAAAAACCAGTTCGCCGAAGAGTTCCTTCAAATGGGTGGTCCGGAAGTCAATCCGGTTGAGTTGGTAACGGGCGTTAGCGATAGCAATAATCGCCTGCTGACGCAAATTAGCCATGTATACAACTCTCCTCAAGCGCGAGAGCAGCGGAGGGAAAAGGGGTGAGGTTACGCTCAACTTGCCAACCGACATCAGCTTGTTGCCCGCGGTTGGCCTAGTCGTGGAGAGGCTGTTGTGGTTATAAGGATGCTCGCCGCCGTGGCAAGCGGCATCGAGAAAAATGATCGGTCTGTTTGGTGATGAGGGGGTATGTGCGGCTGCATGCAGGCGGTTTATCCCGCCCCAGGAACCTGAGCAGGCCGGCAGTTTCGGACGAATCCCATGCAACGGGGGGATGAAGAATACCATGCGACGGATCGCAGTGATCAATCAAAAAGGCGGCGTAGGTAAGACTACGACAACAGTCAACTTGGGAGCGGCCTTAGCTCGGCGAGGGCGGAGGGTCTGCCTGGTGGACTTGGATCCGCAAGCCCATGCGACGACCCACTTAGGAGTGGAACCGGATGGCCAAAAACCTTCAATTTACCATGTCCTTTTGGGCCAGTGCTACATTCAGCAGGTGCGCCGGCAGGTGGCCGAGGGGCTGTGGCTAGTCCCTGCTGATCTCGATTTGGCCGCTGCGGAGGTGGAATTGGCCGGCGTAGTGGGCCGGGAAGTCATTCTCCGCGAAGCGTTGCAAAAGGATGAGGAAACGTTTGACTATCTGCTCATGGATTGCGGCCCGTCCCTGGGAGTATTGACTCTCAATGCCTTGGCTGCGGCGGATGAAGTGCTTATTCCCCTCCAACCGCATTTTCTGGCCCTCCATGGCCTGTCCAAGCTCCTGGAGACAACCGCTTTGGTCGCTCGTCGCATCCATCCGGGTTTACGGGTGTCCGGCATAGTCATTTGCCTCTTCGATTCCTCCACCCGTTTGGCCCAGGAAGTCGTAGCAGACCTCCACACCTTCCTAGAGCGTAGTCGCGGGCAGGGATTACCTTGGTCTTGTGCCCGGATCTTCGCGAGCAAAATCCGGCGAAACATCAAGTTGGCTGAATGCCCTAGCCATGGGCAGACGATTTTCTCCTATGCTCCGAAAAGCCCAGGTGCCGCTGATTATGCCGCCTTGGCCGAGGAAATCGACGGGGCTGGCGCGACCAGTTTCCCCGTTGGCATGTCGGCGACGGAGGTAGAAAAGTATTCTGCTCAGGACGCACCGCTTGGCGGATCCACAGAAGATGGAACAGGGATTGTTCTGGGACCGGTACAACTCTCCGCGACCCTGGAGAGAACCACCCTTGAGACGATTGCAGAAAAACCTTTCCCACCAGGGCCAGAGAACAACCACTTTAACCCGGAAACGACGGAGCAACTCTTGCCAAGTGCTACTCCTCAGGGAGCTTTGCCGTCCCTGAGCATTCCCGGCTAATACCCCAAAACATGATCAAATTCACCATCGGATTCAGAAAGTCCTCTTCTATAATGAGGGTATGATCCGTGTGCGAATAGCGAACCCCTACGAATGGCCGCTAGATTATGCGCGCCTCAAGGCGGCGGCCCGAACAGTCCTGGAAGGCGAAAAAATCAGCACTGCTGTCCTCACTTTGGCGTTTGTCACCGATGAGCATATTCATCGGTTAAACCGGCAGTTCCTTCAACATGATGAGCCGACCGATGTTTTGACATTCCCTTATTCCTCTCCTTCCGCCGCACGATTGGAAGGGGAGGTGGTGATCAGCTACGAGACGGCCCAGAGAGAGGCGCAGGAACGCGGGCACCCTCTCGATGCCGAATTGGGCCTGTACGTGATCCACGGTTGCTTGCATCTCTGCGGCTATGACGATACCACAACTCCCTCGGCTGCCGCTATGCGGGGGCGTGAACGCCACTATTTACTCCTCCTCGGTTGGCCGGATATTACACATTCTGACGACACAGACCAGCGATGATCCCGCAGATTCAGCCCCAGGAATTGAAACTTCTCTTAGAGCGCGGTGTTCCCGTGCTGCTGCTGGACGTTCGAGAACCTCAGGAATATGCCTGGTGTCACCTGCCAGGCAGTCTCCATATCCCCTTGGGGGAATTACCGAGTCGGGTTGGAGAATTGAACGTCGGGGAGGAACTCGTGGTGGTGTATTGCCACCACGGCATTCGGAGTTTGAGTGGGGCGGCCATCCTGCTCCAAGCCGGTTTTCCTAAGGTTGCTTCACTGGCTGGCGGAATTGACCGTTGGTCTGTGCAGATTGATCCTTCCATGCCACGGTACTAGCCTCTTTTCTGTTTTGCAACTTTTTGAATGTTCGGCGCTAGGAGGCGGACTACTGTTTCTTTGCCTCACCGTACGCCATGCATCCATCGCTTGATGATCGGTGACAGAGCCAGCAGTATCCCCGCCGAAACCAGCGCGAACATTCCGACCATGTTGAACACCTCGATGGATTTCTGCAAACTTTCCTCTCGGCTGGAGCCTTCCGGAACCACTGTCAAGCGGGAAATCCACTTGCCTGCCTGATGGGCGATGGCAGAGGAGAGGAACCAGAAGCCCATGCATAACCCCGCAATGCGGGCTGGAGCCAGTTTGGTCACGAGAGATAGTCCGACAGGCGAAAGGGCCAATTCTCCGAGCGTGTGTAGCAAGTACATGAGGATGAGGAACAAGGCCGGGACCATCGCCTCCACAGCGGCGGCTTTCCCCAAATTGAGCACTAAAAATCCAGCGCCAAGGAGGGCCAAGCCGATGGCAAACTTCACTGGGGCGGCTGGTTCCCATCCCCGACGCGCCAGCCAGACCCACATGACGGAGAAGAACGGAGCGAACACCATGATGAACAGAGGATTCACCGCCTGGAAATTGCTCGTTGTCAACTGAATGCCCCACCATAGGTTCTTGTTCACGTTCTGTAAGGTGAAAATGTTGATGGCGCTGCCGGCGAGTTCAAAGAAGCTCCAGAAAACTGTGGTGAAAAAGAGAAGCAGAATGATGACCCACATTCGTTGCCGCTCGACCAGATCGTAAGCCAGGGAAATGCGGATCATGTACGCCACGGTGATCAAACCTAGGCCCAGCAGAATCCAGTCCATCACTTCATTGTGGTGGATCAGCCACATGGCCAGCGGAATCGCTGCGAAGGTACCGAGATAGACAACGCTGGCGGTCAGATACCACGGTTGGGCGGGAGTCGTAGTAGCGAAGCTTTGCGTGTTGTTTCCCTCAAGGTTTGCTACTTCCTCGTTGGTTGTCGAGGATGTCGCCGATCCTGCCGCAGGCATGGGCGGTTCGGCATGGGGACCCAGATATCCCTGAGCAGCGGTGTACAAGAAAATGGTCAGTCCCAAGCACATTCCCAGCCCGGCGGTCATAAAACCGTAACTCCAGCCTTCGATCTCCGCGATGGTGCCGCACGTCAAGGGGGTCAGGAAAGCGCCGATATTGATGCCCATGTAAAAGATGGTGAAAGCTCCATCCCGCCGTGGGTCCCCCTGTTCGTAGTACCGGCCGATCAGACTGGAGATGTTCGGTTTGAAAAAGCCGTTGCCCAAAACCAGTAGTGCCAGTCCCAGGTACATGAGCAAAAAATTACCGCTTCCCTCCGTAGTTCCCGCCAGGACAGTGTTACCAGTCAGGGCGGGCAGGGCTTGTACGTCCGTTTGAGGTATCTTCTGCTGGCCTGTGCTCAGAGCCAGGGTGAACTGGCCAGCAGCCATGAGGACGGCGCCCCAGAAAATGGCTTTGCGGAAGCCTAATATCCGGTCGGCCAGAATGCCGCCGGCCAAGGGTGTCAGGTACACCAGTGCACCGTAGGCGGCGTATATGCCATAAGCTTGGTCCTTGGGAATGTTGAAGCCGCCGGTAATAGCCAGGGAGGTCAAGTAGAGGATTAACAAGGCCCGCATTCCGTAGTAACTGAAACGCTCCCACAACTCGACCATGAACAGCAGGAACAAGACTTTGGGATGAACTTTGCGATTCGCCGCAATGACCAAGGCGACCCAGATGCCAACTACTAGCCACGCGATGGCCATGATCAGATACTCGGTACGCATAAGCGGCTCCTTGTGGTCGTCTGCTGGTTCTGGAGTTACACCGCGGAGAATGGAAAAATCCTATCGTAGAAAGGTGCCAATGGGTAGCGGAAAATGGCTAGTCCTCCGGCTTGTGAGCCATCCTTTGGGGGGAACATAGTCTGTCGCAGAGATTACACCATGTTTCCAGCTTCCCAACTTTGCTCTTGGCTCATCTCGCTCGTAGGAGGATTAATTATTTTTGTGGCGTAAACGGTTGTTTTGAGCATCGGTCGTGTTACCATCGAGAAGGAATGCGGCCTGACGGTGAGGTTCCAAGTGAAGTATGGAGACTGTGTCCCAAACGAAGGAGTTGAAGACATGCAGCGATTCCAACATGATCTGACACGGCGGGAGTTTCTGGTGATGTCTGGAGTTGGTATGACAACGGCAATGACGGGCTTTCCGGTCCGGGCAGAACAGGTTCTATCCAGCCCGACATCCTCATCCAAGGAGAGCGCCATGATTCCGATCGTGGACACGCACCAGCATCTGTGGGATTTGAGCAAGTTCCGGCTGGCGTGGTTAGACCCTAACACGGATGCCGGGAAAATACTAGGCCGTAATTTCACGCCCAAGGAATACGAGGAAGCGACGCGGGGGTTGAATGTGGTCAAAGCTGTGTATATGGAGGTCGATGTAGTGCCGGAACAACAGCAAGCAGAGGCTGACTATATCATCGCGTTGTGTGAGAGTGGCAAGACCCCGACATGTGCCGCTGTGGTCTCTGGACGTCCCGCAGCCGACAATTTCGCTGCCTACGTGCGCCAGTTTAAGGATCACAAGTATGTCAAAGGTTTACGCCAGGTGTTGCATGTCAAAGATACGCCACCAGGGTACTGCTTGCAGCCCGCTTTCATTCGGGGCATCCGATTGCTGGGGGAGCTAGGTTTGAGTTTCGACTTGTGCATTCGCCCAGCCGAATTGCCTGACTACGTCAAGCTGATTGACCAATGTCCGCATACACGTTTCATTCTGGATCACTGTGGGAACGCCGACCTGAAACACACCCGTGAGCAGCGGGAAAAGTGGAAAAAAGACATGGCGGAGATCGCCAAGCGCAAGCATATCGTTTGCAAGGTCAGTGGTTTTTTGGCTTCGGCTCCCAAACGAGGTGAGTGGAAACTGGAAGATGTGGCGGATATCGTTCATCACACCCTTGATGTATTCGGACCGGACCGTGTTATGTTTGGTGGAGATTGGCCGGTGTGCTTGTTGGGGGTCGAGAAGTACGCCGACTGGGTCAACGCTCTCAAGGAAGTCATCCGCGATCGACCAGAAGAGGTGCAACGCAAGCTGTTCCACGATAATGCGGTGAAGTTCTACGGCCTGCCGAAATGAGGGTGAGAGGGCATGGGCGGTACCGGGTAGCCAGAAAGATGCCACGAGTGTGAGCTATTGGATCAGGCCGGTGTGACGAACGGGGCCGGCAAGCCGGTCCTCAATTCCTAGTCCGCGGAAATGTTCCCTAGCTAGGCGTTCTTCACCGACAGTCGGTTCGCAGCAGAGGCCGATTGTCTCCGTGTTTCATCTCCGCTGACTTATGCGGGTGAGGCGATAGAGAGGCGGGAAGGACAATTGCGTTTCCTCAGCCCGAACGAGGCTTTTCCCGCACGTTGTATTCAAGCTTCCAGCGGTGGGAACCATCGCGGGAGTGGAGCCACAGTTCGAGTTGGCCCACAGGTGTCACCTTGCTATGAAGGTGGACGGGAACGATCTGGCCGGCGGCAGCAGCGCCTTGGGGATCGAGCGTGGCGCGGATCGGTGTCAGCTCTTCGATTTGTCCTTCCCAATCCTCGACGAGAGTGCCGGGGACATCTTCACGGCGCGTGGTGGAGCCGAGGAAACGGAACTCAGCTTCGGTTCCAACTCGCAGTCCGACTTCATAACCGGGAATATCGGTCTGGCTCCCTTCTTCCATCCCAAAGGGGGCGACACACAGGGCCTTGATGGGTGGGGGAAAACCCGGCACAGCCGGTAGATTGGCAGCGACACCGATGTAGTAGGCACGGGCGGTACCGCCCCGGATGCGTACCCCTTTGCCGCGGCGTGCCAATCCGTAGTAGGCAGCTCCCCGTGCGACGGCGAGATCAAAATCCGCTCCGGGAAGTTCTCGTGGCGTTTCGGAGTTTTCTGGCTCACTCCAACGGTGAAGCACCTCGCAAAGTCGTTGCCGGAGTAAGTCGGATTTGAAGACTCCCCCGTTGAAGAGTAAAGCCGTGGGGAGGAGCCGCCCCGTCTTTTTGCGGCCCTTGCTTTCCCGGCGGGCGAGAGCTTCCCCGTGACGCTGGAGGAATTCTGCCAGATGCCGTGTAATGGCAGGATCGCTGGCATAAGGGAGGCCAAGCTCTTCCAAGCCCACGGCACTTCCGGTTTGTGGGGTAGCATCGGGCGGACAATAGGGGAAGAAACCATCCAGAATCACTTGTTCCACCAGGGATCGCGGCAATTCGTAGGTGATAGTGCCTCCCACAACAGCGCGCCCTTTGCCCAGCAAGGTGACCGGTGCACTGCCCAATTGAGGGGATGCCAGGAGCGACTCTTTGGCTATCCGGCACGCGTGGGTAAGTTGGGCCAGTTGTACAGCATCTAGCCGCAGGCCGCGCTCTTTTTGCAGTTGCTGGGCGACATGATAGGCCAGCGTCAGGTCCATGTTATCGCCGCCCAGGAGCAGGTGTTCGCCAACCGCCAGCCGGGTCAGAACGAGTGAGCCATTTTCTTCGCCAACTTCAATGAGAGTGAAGTCAGTAGTGCCGCCGCCTACGTCTGCGACCAAGACCAGATCGCCGACGTGGACCAAGTCTCGCCAAGTGTCGCCGCAATGGTCGATCCAGGCATAAAAGGCGGCCTGCGGTTCCTCCAGGAGGGTCAGATGTTCGAGGCCGGCGGCCCGTGCGGCCTCGACGGTCAGGTCACGGGCTGCCGCATCGAAGGAAGCCGGAACGGTTAGGATAATCTCTTGAAGTTCCAGCCGGTGATCTGGAACATCGCGGCCGATCGTATAATTCCACGCTTCTGCCAGATGCCGGAGGTAGCGGATACTGGCTTCCACAGGCGAAACTTTCCGCACAGAGTCCGGAGCACGCAACGGGAGGAATGCAGCTCGGCGATCGACATGGGGATGGCATAACCACGACTTGGCAGATGCTACCAAGCGGGTCGGTACCTGTGACCCGAATTGCCGGGCAAATTCGCCGACGCAGTAGTCCCTCTGTTTGTCCCAAGGCAGTTGTAAGGCTCCAGCAGGTTGCTCACCTGGGGCTGGTAAATACAGAAATGATGGGAGCAGGGGGCGCTCTGCCACCTCTCCTGGTGCGATCAATTGGAGGATGGGCAAAACCTGAACACGAGGCGGGCTAGCGGCTCCTGTATCGACATAGGCCAAGGCGCAATTGGTCGTTCCTAAATCGATACCGACGACAAAACGTGAAGTCATATCCCCGTCTCCTGTGGGCGATTCCTAAGCTAGGAGGGAGGAGCGGTGACGGAGGCTGAACAAATGCCTTTGATCAAGCGTCAGGCTCCGTTACCCTTCGGGCAATTAGTGCCCGGTCCGCCCCAAGTTAGTGCCCGGTCCCTCCCAGATGGAATTTTCCGCTCGGTATGCTGAGAATTGTACACGCGTTACGGAAGCGGATGGCCGAAAGGGGTAGAATCGGATAACCTGGTGCACAGGTGACAGTTTCTTTCTCTGAATGAGTAGCCATGAGCACTGCAACCATCGCCGGAGTTTCTGCCCTGCCGCTCGGCCGTTTGGCGGGGGTAGGATTGATCGTTTTTGTAGCCAATGCTGCCCTGCTGGTGTTACAACTTACCGCCAGCCGACTGCTCGCGCCGTTCGTCGGCTCCAGTTTGGAAACCTGGACCTCGATCATCGGGGTGTTTCTGACGGGTATTGCCTTGGGAAACGGTTGGGGCGGACGCGTGGCGGATCGGTTTCCCCAACCGCGGACCTTGATGCTGGTTCTGCTCATCAGTGCGGTGACAGCCATCTGGATGGCGGTGTTGCCTCTTCTGTTGCAACTCAGCGGCCTGTACAAAGCAATTCCTCTCGGACCACGCATTCCTCTTTTAGCCGTGCTGTTGTGTCTGCCCGCTGGCTTTACTCTTAGTTTACTGACCCCGTTGGCCATCAAGCTGGGCTTGCCCGATGTGTCCAAAACAGGGCGGGTGGCTGGTCTCATTTTCGCGCTGAGCACTCTCGGTTGCCTTCTGGGAAATTATTTGACCGGTTTTTATCTGATGCGATGGTTCACAATTACCACCCTTGTGCTCATGTCAGCGGCATCCCTGTTGGTGCTTGCGGGTTGGGTGGGACTGGCTATGCGGAGAAATCCCTCAACGATGGAGGCAAGCAACGGCCGCTCAACTTCCCATGAAGCTCCCGTCACCGAGGGACGTGTGGAAGGGACAGAGGCGGTTGCTGGGAACCCCATGGACGGCACTACGGTCTGTATCGCACCTTACGCGATCCGGAACATTCGCCTGGCCTACCTCATCGTATTCCTGGCCAGCTTCTGCGGCATGACGTTGGAGCTGACCGCTTCCCGCGTGCTCGCCCTAGAACTTGGTGTGTCCCTCTTCACCTGGACGGGTATTATCGGAGTGATGCTGGCAGGAACAGCGCTAGGCAATCTGAGTGGGGGGCTTCTGGCAGACTTTATGAACAAACCGGGGCGGTCCCGCAATCCACGCGTGGCCTTGGCAGCGACCCTGATCGCCGGTGGGGCAGGGACGGTGCTGTTGTTTGTCACGCGGTTTCTGGTCAATGAGTTTAGTCCCTTCGCGGATTGGGAGCCGATGTATCAGGTTCTGGGCTGGACTTTCAGTCTCTTCTTTTTACCCATGTTCGTCTTGGGGATGGTGTCGCCTCAGGTGATTCGTTTGGCGATGCCCGACGTGGCACAAGCGGGGCGAGTTGCCGGACGGATTTATGCTTGGAGCACGGGCGGTGCGATTGCCGGTACCTTTGCTACAGGGTATGTGCTGCTATCCCAATTTGGAGCGACGGCGACGTTATTAGGGGTTGCCGCCACTTTGACGCTGACTAGCGTCCTGATCATGCGTATCTGGGAACATAGCGTGCTCCTTTATTTCGCCAGTCTGGTCATCGGTGGTGTCACGGGAGGGGTCATTCTGAACTATCGAGGGGATAATGATCCTTTCCTTGTGGTGAAGACAGAGTCGAATTATTACACCATTCGCGTCACTGTGGATCGCACATACTTTGTGGATGAAGAAGGAAACCGTTACTATCGGCCCACAGGGTTTTTGAATCTATCGTTGGATATGCTGCTGCATTCGAGTGTGGATCCCGCCCATCCCGAAATACTGCACTACACCCACGAGTATGTGCAAATGGAGTTTGTCCAGGCGGCACGTTTGTCCACGCCAGAACCTCACGTCTTGGTGATTGGCGGAGGGGGATATACTTTCCCTCGTTATGTGATGGAAGTCATGCCGGAAGCCCAAATGGATGTGGTGGAGATCGACCCGGCTGTCACTCAGGTGGCCCGTGATTATCTCGGCCTGAAAGATTATCCCAACATGCATATCTACCACATGGATGGCCGGCAATACGTGGCAGAAAAAGCGACGCCGGGAAGCTATGATGTCATCGTTCAGGATGCTGTCAACGATCTCTCGGTACCCGCTCATTTGCTGACTAAAGAGTACAATGATGCGGTCCGCGCTGCTCTCAAGCCGGATGGAGTCTACCTTCTGACGGTGATCGATGCTGTGGAGTATGGACAACTGTGGCGAGCAGCCATGCATACCCTCCGCCAGACGTTTCCTCACGTCGAGTTGCTCGGAGCTGACGATATCAATGTCCAGGATCGGCAAGTGTTTGTGATTTATGCTTCTAATAAGCCGCTGGATTTGCAAACAGTCCAGAAGGGTGTTACAGCGCACCAACAACGCCATTTGGCGCCGCTTTTGGAGAAAGCACGGCCTGCGATGATCACGGCCTGGGTAAGCGGGGGAGTCATAATCCCTCAGACACTGTTGTCTTGTGCGCCGATGTGTGCCTTGACAAGGGATTGGCTAGACGCTGTGCCCGCACGAATCCGAACTGTGCGAGCCGATCCGGAGGTGATTCGCCCCTATCTGGAGGCAGAACCGAAAATCATCCTGACGGATCAGTATGCACCCGTGGACAATCTCATGGCTGATGTTTACCGTTACCGTTCACGACGGCGGCCGTGATATTAGATTGTCTCACTCTTCAGGAATCATTTCATCATTGCCTTGGACCAGAAGCACTCTTGCATCGCGGGGGTAGTTCTGGACCATGGTTTTCCCACCTCAGGGCTACGTTGACATGATCTGATGAACTGCTTATAGCAGGCCGTCGTGGGGGAACATGGTAGCAGATGACCGTAAGTGCTCGACCTCAAGAGAAGTTGACGTTGTGTTACTTAGGACGAGGTAAGGGGACGGTGTGCAGAAGATAAAGTACAGCAGGTTCCCCAGCGCAATTTCGAGCATTGCGAAAGGACCCGACGTTATGGTCTCCGTAACCTGGCGGGTGAAAATGTGTTGTGGATCACTTCTCCGACTGAGGAGAAGCGGTTAGCGAGGCAGGGTACATTGGGGGAGTACCACAATGGCAGTGCGGGGCGAGGCCAGGGGTTGGGTGATCCCGGCCGAGTGTGTGCGGCTGATTCCGGAGCCAGTGCGTGTGGGACCGCCTCCTCCGGAGGGTGCAGTAGAAGAGCCGACTATTGTGGTGCATCGCGAAAACGATGTGGTGCGCGCGGTGGATCTGACGTGTGTGTGCGGCCGCTCGTATCGGATTTGGTGTGAGGAAGAGCTGTCGAATGTAACAACCTCCTAGGAACCGCCCTCTGGACGAGGGGATCGCCTGACTGAGCTACCTATGTGAAGGGAAGATGGGCTACCGTCGCGGTTAGGCAGAATCATTCGAGTGTCGTGAATTGATTCTCTTTCCCCGCAGGAATTACCGGAAAACAACACACGGGGCAAAAGGGGCCATGCGGGTGCGTGGATCGCTTGCTAGGCGAACGACTTGGGAATAACGGCTTAGGGATAACTGGTCGGTGTTCCGGCAAGGATGTCAAGTGTTCCGAGAGTTCAGGGCGGACGGGCAAGGAGTGCTGGGGTGCGCTGGGCGAGCAGGACAAGGTGGATATTCCTAGGCTTGATGGGGCTGACGGCGGGTTGCCGACTTCCTCCTAAGGGAGATCATGTCGAGGCTCCTGTACCGCTGCCCTACGAGAAGGCTGCCGGCAAATTTTCCCAGCGTGTCATCGATAATGGCGAAGGGAGCATTGTTGCTCAGGCGGGTTTGTCCTCAAGGGGAATGAATGCACCGGAGGTCATGCCAGCAGGCGGACGTTGGCTAGCCAGAGAGAACACCAAATACCGTCCAGGTCCGCAGGTGCCCCCCCAGCCCTTGCCACCACCGACACCCTGGCCGGGAGGCGACCCTCATCAACGCAGCACCCCGACGGTTTTGGGGGACCGGCTGGAATTGGGACCAGGCGAAAACCCTCTGGAACGAGTGGTCGAGTTGACCCGCGAGTTGGAGGCCTTATCGCTCTACAATCGTTCGCTTCAGGAACGGATCCAGCAGTTGGAAACCCAACAGCAGGTGCGCGAGCAGGCTCTGGCCGAAGCCGTGCGACAGGTGGAAACAGCCACCCAGGAAGTCACTCGATCCCGCAGCCAGATTGAACAGTTGCAAAACGAAGTGGCGATGCTACAAGCTCAAATCCGACAGATGGAAAAGGAGGATGTCGAATTGCTGCGGGCGGTGATCAGCACTTTGGAGAAATTGCTCGGAGAACGGAGGGGGCCATGAATCGCCGGGGATTCTGTCTGAGTGTGCTCGGCGGTTCCCTGCTGACGGGATGCCAGCAATTGTTATCCAGTGTGCCTCGGCCTTTTCGGCCACCGCCGCCAGGTCCACCCACATTCAGCTACTATCACCTGCCCGATTGGACGTGGGAATCGGTCCAGCGCGTTGTTGTGCTCCCGTTTTTGAATGAGACGGCCTTTTCTCGCGTCGCAGATGAAGTACAGCAGAATTTCCTCGGTGAGTTGCAACGTTTGGGACGATTTGAAGTGATACCGGCACCCGCCGACGATCGAGCGACGTTGGCGGCATCGGTTCGTCGGGGAGGTCGGTTTGATGAGGCGATTCTGCTCGATATTGCCCGCTTAAGCAGTGCCGATGTGCTCGTCCATGGGATCGTCAGCCAGTATGCCCTCCATCCTCGGCCTCGCCTGGGACTTGTCCTGCAAGCCGTGGCCCCGCAGCTCGGAAAGGTCGTGGCCTCGGTTGATGGTTTGTGGGATACCATGGATGCCACTTTGGCGGAACGCTGCCGTGCCTTTTATCGCCAGCGCCCGCGGCCATTGCCTGCCTTCATCCGCAACAATTTCATCGTCCACGATTCTATCTATCTGGAAGAACTGGCCTTGGATTCTCCTACCTTATTCCAGCGGTGGGTTTGTTGGGAAGCCGCCATCATACTCCTAGGTTACCGGGTACCTGGGGTGACTTATGGCACGGATAGCAAACCTTTGCCGCCGATGGTGCCGTCCTTTCCGGAGGGTGAGGGAATGCCGCACCATGATCCTGCACTGCGGGGGATGTAGCCTGCGGAGAAGGATGGAACTATTCGCTAAGAGAAGCACCTTTGGTAGGACTCAGCCGAAGGCGCATTTGACCTTGCGATGAGGCACGGGACTGAGTAAATCCAGGTCCGGCACGGATGGCGGATCGACCGCACGCAGCAAGGACGCAGGGGCTGATATTCTCCAGGAGTTTGCACCATGTCCGCTGCTGCACCTGTTGCCACGGCCCAAGACGTTGCGCCTGGCGGTAAGAAGAACCGCAAACTGCTCTTCGCCGCTGTCGGAGTGGTAGCCATCCTAGCAGGCGCGGCGTTACCGCTCGTAGTGGATATTTCCTCGTTACTGGGCAAACCAAAGGAGGGAACTCAGGACAAGCCGCACGCCGAAACCAAGACCGCTATCGTTCCTTTTGGAGACATGGTGGTCAATCTCGCGGATGAGCGCGCCATGCGCTACCTGCGGGTCAAGCTAGCGGTGCTCGTCGATGCGGATCAAGAGAAGGAGGTTGCCGACCTGTTGGCGAAAAAGAAGCCGGCTGTCAAGAGTAAATTGATCAGCCATCTGGCAGGTAAAACCCTCAAAGATGTGAGCGGTACCGTGGGGGTCAACCGGTTGCAGCGGGAAATACTCGAACGTTTTGAAGAGGTGCTCTATCCCGATGGCCATAGTCCCCTCCGGGCTATCTTGTTTGAGGAATACGTAGTGCAATGACGACACCCCAGCCCTTGGACTTCCGCCACCCCCCGCCGGGAGCGCTGGAACGCCAGTTCGGTCAATGGATACAGCAAGCACTCCGGCGTTTCGCCCACCAGTCATCCCGGCTTTTGCCCTTTTCTCTCTCTTTGGAACTGGCTAGTGTTGAAACGGGGACACTCGCACACCTGACGGCTGCTGTGCCGGATGAAGCGGCATGCTTTCCCCTGACCACCGATGATCCTAATGATGGCGCTCTCTGGCTGGTGCTGCCGCGGTCTGTCCAGCTCACCTTGCTGATGGGGTTGCTGGGTGAAATCCCAGATAAATGGCCGGAGGATCGAGAGGCTACGGACTTAGAGGCCGCCCTTGTCGACTATCTGCTCCGGGAGCTGTTCTTGACCCCGCTGGAGCAATCCTGGCCCGACGCTCCGTTGTCTCTGACAGCAGGGACGAGTCAAACCCTACGTGCAGTCCTGCGTCGTCACGAGGCGGAATTGGCACTCTGCGCGGCAATCCAGATTACGGCACCCTGGGGACAGCAGACTTTCTGGTTGTGCGCCCCCCGCCAAGGACGGTGGGAGCAGCTCGGTACTTCTCAGCCTTCAGTACCAGCGACTCCGCCCTCTGCTGCCTGGCGTGCCCAATTAGAATTGCTGGTGCAGAACCTGCCCGTGGAGCTGAGCGTCATTTTGGGACAGGTGGAAACCACCATGCAGCGACTGGCAGAACTGAAAGTGGGAGATGTTCTGGTCCTGGAGCAGTCAGTGCATCGGCCATTACAAACCTGGGTGGGTGGGGTGCCGAAATTCCGAGCCTGGCCTGGCCGACGCGGGGCACGGACCGCTATCCTCATCGATGCCCTTGGGTCGGATTCTCCTCGGTCATGAGCCAACGCTATGGCGAACCCTCAAGCTACTTCACCGACTGCGCCTCAGCCAACTGTCGATGTTCAGCCGGCAGTACTGGAACCTTTGGAATCCCAAGGTCCGTCGGCTGCTTCTGCTCCTACGCCCCTGGAGGCCCTCAGAGATGTCCCGATTACGATTACGGCCCAATTGGGCCATACGGTGTTGTCTATTGGTGACTTGCTGAAACTAGGGCCAGGAGCTGTGCTGGAACTGGAAGAAACTGTCGGTACGCCGGTTGAGCTAACCGTCCGGGGGATTCCCTTCGCACGAGGAGAAATTGTGGTTGTCAATGATCACTTCGCTGTGCGTATCACCCGCTTGCATGCCCCGCCTCCGTCGCGAGACACGCTATGATGTCAATCCTACTGGCGAATCTATCATTGCCTGACACGTATACCCCGCCCGTTGCGCCTTCGTTCCACTTCTATGAGCTGCTCTGGCGCCTGGTCATGTGGACGATTTTTCTAATGGCGATGTGTCTGTTGATGTTGCTCGTTAGCAAAGCCCGGCGCCGTTCTCGATTGGCTACACAGACGAACTCGCTCCGTCTCCAAGCGGTTGTCCCGCTCTCATATCGGGCCAAGTTGTACCTTGTGCAAGTAGAAGAACAGACTGTCGCCGTAGCCAGCGATGCGGGCGGCCTTCGCACCTTGATCCTGCTCAGTCCGACTTTTACCGATACCTTAGCTCACACCACGGGGGACGGACCGGTAACCTCCGGATCGTTGAGAGGTTCTGCGGATTCCGAACCTATCCATTCGTCGGCAGAGGTCCTCAGTTTCCAAGGAGCGTCACCGGCCAACATACCGGGAGCCGCGGAGAATAAAGCTGCCTAATCCACCCTCTTTAAGGAAACGGCTTGTCCTTTGGAGGTCGTTACGCTCTCAAAAATGGCTCAGCGGATCAAGTTGGCCAACTCTTGCAAAGTCTCGTTGGCGGCGGTAATGGAGCGAGCATTGACCTGGAAACCCCGCTGAGCGATGATCAACCGGGCGAATTCCGTGGCGATATCCACGTTGGAGCCTTCCAGAGCCGACCCTTGCACGAGTCCTAATCCTCCTGTACCGGCCGCTCCGATGACGGCCTCACCTGAGGATGGAGATGCGGCATAGTAGTTATTCCCACTCCGAAGCAGACCCGCCTCGTTGTTGAAGCCAGCAATGGCCAGTTGGGCCAGGGGTTGGGTTCGCCCGTTGCTGAATTGCCCGACCAGTTCACCACTTTGGTTGAAAGACACACTAATCAACGTGCCCGAGGCGAAGCCATCTTGAGTAACGGCGGCGGCGGTGGAAGAACCGCCAAATTGGGTCAATCCCGATGATGTGCCGGGTGTGCCCAAGTTCAACACAATGTTTTGAGCCGCAGCTCCCGGAATGCCGGTAATGTTGACTGTAAGGGTAGCGGGGGATACCAGCAAACCAGAGGTGTCGAAGACTATAGGCGTGGGCGGGACAGTTGCCGTACCATCTGTAACGGTTGCGGAAGCCTGAAATTGGTTGACCGCGATTTTAGTAAAAGTAATGGTCAAGGCATGGAGCGTGCTTTGCGTATCGTAGATCTGGATTGAAGTGGAAATGCTGTCGCCGACGTTGAGCGTACTGCTGAGATTACCTTGCAACACCACGTTGGCTGTGGGGACACCGGATAATCCTGCGCCAAAGGGCACACGAATGTTCAGCACTCCAGGTGTTTGAAACCCCGGTTGGCCGGGTTGTGGCTCACCCACAGTGCCTATGCGCTGGACACGAAAGCCGGTGATCGGGTCCACCAGAAAGCCTGCGGCATCCACAGTGAACGAGCCGGCCCGCGTGTAGAAGGTGGAAGTGCCATCCGTCACTACGAAAAATCCTTTCCCTTGGATCGCGGCATCCAATGTTCGGCCTGTTGGGTTGATGGAACCTTGCAAGAACAGGCTATCAATAACCCCCACCGCTGATCCGAATCCGAGTTGGCTGGGATTGGTTCCCCCAAAGTTTCCCGCTGGAGCGGAACCGGGATTGAGAGTTTGATAAAAAATATCCTTGAACAATGTGCGCTGAACCTTGTAGGCAGTGGTATTGAGATTGGCTAAGTTGTTACCCACGACGTCGAGCGCACGTGAAAAGGTTAATAAACCTGTGGAACCTGTAAATAAAGCTGTCAATGCCATGGTGTCGTACTCCAAGATAAAGGTGAAATCTGTTTGCTATCGACTCCACAAGCCTACGAAACAGACCGTATTTGATCAAGACTAACTCGATCCGCTCCAACAAGTAAAACCACTTGGCCGTTTTGCACGCTCAAACCGCTGACGGAGCCGCTCGATGTCGGGCCGCCCGGTGTACGCTCGTAGGTGACGCTTCGGCCTATCAAGCTAGCTCCCCCCATCAACTGTTGCAAACGTAACATCTGCTCAAAGCTGACATTCAGGGACTGAATCCCCTGCAACGTGCTGAAGGCCGTCAATTGAGATATGAACTGCTGGTCAGTTATCGGTTCCAACGGATTCTGGTTTTGCAATTGCGCAATGAGCAACTTCAGAAATTGCTCTTGCGTGATGGTATTGATGGCCGCGACACTTGCCATATGCCTTCCTCCTCAGCGTTTTTCACATATGTATGTACCGTCTAGCTTTACGTGTTACATGTCCCTTATTTGCCATTCCCCTGGAGTGTCCCTCATTGGATCACACGATAACATCGACGTGATTCGATTCCCGACCATCATCTTCGGCATAGACGTGGCCATGGGAAGTCCATCTGGTAGTGGCCAGGTTGAAATCCTTTCGGTTGTCCCCCATACTTGGTGTTTCTTTGGGTGTCGCGTCAGATTCCTGCCATGACGACCAAAGCGTGTCGGCTTGGTGGCTGCTTTGGTCCGGAGCAATTTCCCATTGGCCTAGACTTAATCCTAACGCTTCGAGGCGGTGACGCAATTCCGGAAGCTGATCTTGCAGCAGGCGGCGTAGAGTGTCGTCCAGTACGTACAATTGGCCGTGAATCTCACCTTCCCGCACGCTCAGATGGACCCGGAGTGGTCCCAGTTCCGTTGGATGCAAATGCATGCGGAACTCCACTTCTCCTTCCTGATTCAATTGATGCAGATGCGCTTTGATCGCGGTCAGTGTCTGTTCGGGTATCTCCCCCCCCGTAATCGGCTTGTTGGCGAGGAGGACAGTGCTGGTTGGGGTTGTGCCCTCTGCCCAACCCAATGTCCCTTGGGGATTAGCAGCGACAGGTCCGCTGCCGGAATTGTTCGCTCCCCCCTGAGCGGCAATCACCTCACTTCCAGGGCTGTCAGGTAGTTCTGTCGGGAACGATATACCTCCAGCAACAGCGGAGTTTTCGGGAAGATGAGAACTGAGGTGATGGAATTGCTGGACGAAGGCGGAAGAATCGACCGGAGTCGAGGACGCTAGTTGCGCTCCCATTTCCGCCACTAAGGCGATGCGATTGCCTGCTACACTGGGACGTTCCCCAACTTGCATCGAAGGTAGCCCAATCTGAACTTCTACAGCACCCACAGGCTCAGGAACTTCGAGAACCACCTCTCCAGGTATTCCTAAGGACGGCAAAAGATTGCTAACAACAGGAGCTTGGGCAGGGATATGAATGAATGCATGTCTTGCACCAGGAAGGGTAACTTGGGGTATTTCCTCCCTCATTCCTTCCGTGCCTTTTGGAGACAAACTCACTGGAGGTGGTGTTGTGATAACTGCGCTAGTTGCATCTTGTGCCATCTCTGTTCTGGTGTCAAATGGGTTTGCACCTAGGGATATTTGTGCCGGTGTGCCCTCCGCAATTGTCTCGCCGTCTTGCCGGTCGTTTGCCAAAGCCAAAGCCGCTGTTGTCAGATTCTCTGAAGATTGACTCGCACCGCTGGGGAGCACTACCGGAGGTGAATCTGCGGTATTCGATTGAGACGGGAGGCCTGTCACGGCAGGAGCGAGCATGTTCAAAAGAATGGCGAGTAACTCAGCCGGTGGTGTTTCCCCGTCCGAAGGGTCTTGCAAGGTTTGTAGGCTCGTTTCACCGAGGGGATTTACTGCCTCAAGAGCCTCTGCTAGCGATGTGCTCTGAAGTGAGTTCGCTTCCAGTACTGTGCGGAACGGCGACGACGCAGTCATGGTGAGAGCAGACAATAATTCGTTGTCTGCGGCTCCAGCACCGCGAGCATCGGTAACGCTCGTGACAGCTTCGATTGGTGGCATAACTCTATCGCGGCATGTTTGGCAACGTTGAAGTCAAACCATAGGCTTTGCCGAGCCGTTCACGCCATGCCGTCTCTGCCAATTGTGGACCCCCGCTGTTTTTGAGCCATTCTTCACCACAGCGAATAACTTCTTCGATACAACCTAGGAACTTAATGGCTTCCTCTCGAATATCTTCCGGCAAGTGTCCGCCTTCGTGTACTAGCACTTCCCGCAGCTCTAGTCCTGCCTCCACAACAGTTTGAACTAATTCGGGGGCTACTTGGCCACCTTTCCATAGTTCCATTAACTGCTGGGTTCGCTCTACAGCCTCGCGCAGGCGCTGTTGGAGCATTTTTTGGATTATCCTCGGATGAGTGTATCGTTCACCCATGCGCTAGCCTCTCCAACCAAGCTATTTTTTCTGCTCTTTTTGTGTTTCTTCCGTAACTTATCTCATTTTTTTCGCAGGCGATCCAGATACCCCTGAAATTCCTGAGTGAAGCGAATAATGGATAATTGCCAAATTGCGCACTCGGCCAGGAAGTCATCCTCGCGGCTTTCGGCCACCTCCCGGTACAAGGTTGCCGCTTCACTGACGCGGCCGGTTCGTCGCAAGCATGTTGCAATCATGTACTTGACGTAAGCACGGTCTTCACGACCTAGCGCCGATGTATCGACCATCCGTAAGGTTCGCAAGGCTGCGTCTACATCCCCATCCTTATAAAGATTGGTGGCAGAACGAAGTAAATCCAGTGGCTTGTCTCCCGCTCCGATCTCGAATTTTTTCGCCGGTGTTTCGCTCCCTTTAGGTCGAGGAGTCGCGGGAGGGCGGGACTCGATCCTTTGCAACAGCTCCTTCAGTTCCTGTTGCAGACGGTTGCGCTCAGAATGCCTACCCACGCCGGCTTTTCCATTCTCGATTCCCTCACGGAGTTTGAGCAATGCATCGACCTCGGCCTTGAGTTTCTCTAGCGCCGCTTTCGAATCTCGGGCCGGCTCTTGAGCGCCCACTGGCCAAGCCAATGCCGCCAATGCAACCCCCAAAATGACCCTTGCAGGTATCAATCCTTGCACAACTCATCCTCCTGTGAGGGGAATTTCCCACACCTAACTTTGTCCATCGCGTGCGTCAACCCTCCTTTCACTCACTGTCCCTTGGACTACCCTAGCAGTATAGCAGGGGATCGTGATGGCTAACCACCCCAACGCCATCAATTCGCCTCACCGGTTTACGCGCGCAACAAATCCTCTGCAATTTGAGTCCAGTTCACTTCATGAAAAGAGTAGAGAATCAAGTTCTTATAAACTTCCGGTGTCTCCGGTGGAATTTCCCCGGTGAACTCGGCTCGCAACTGCTGGGCGAGATGCTGTGTAGCCAACTCATCTGGAGATTTTGCAATAGCTGGAGAGGGTGCTGAAGACGCTACTGCCTCACGCGCCTTTTGAGCCTGGGCCTTCCAATAACGATAGCGTTTTTGATCTGATTGAATCCAATTGATGATCGCCTTGGTGGCAGGACTCATCTGGTCGCTGGGGGTGTACTGATGGCGGCCGTTATCCATTTGCAGCGTTTTCTCATCCGGTATGGTGCCATAGGTGGGGATGGTCATGGCGGCACCACTCTGAACAGCGTGTTTGCTGACTCCAGATGGATCAATGAAATAATTGGCCACGGATTGCCGCACCTTCTCATCTTGTGCACCAATCCACATAACTAGAAAAAAAGCCATCATAGCGGTTACAAAATCCGCATAAGCTACCTTCCATGATCCGCCGGACTTTCCAGCAGCCATATTCGGGATCCACTCCTTATCTTATCCAAACAGCTCTTTCATTTCGGACGGAGTAGGACGACAATCTGTCCCAATGATGCGGCGGGCACGCATCACAACATCTTTGGGACTTGCACCGTCATTAATAGCTATTACAGCCTCAGATAATGCCCGATAGAATAAAAGTTCCTGTTCGCCTAACGCTTCCATTCGAGCACCAACTGGAGCAAAGAATCCATATGCCATCAGTATTCCCAAAAAAGTTCCAACTAGCGCAGCACCAACTTTGTACCCAATGGTTTCGACAGGGCCACCGATTGCCTGCATGGTGACGACAATACCTAAAACCGCAGCCACTATGCCAAAACCGGGTAATGAATCTGCTGTACGTAACATAGCCATGACCGCAGCATGATGCTCGCGCTCAAGAACGAGAATTTCTTCCTCAAGCCACTTACGCAGCTGCTCCGATTCAACTGTACCATCGATAATCAATGACAAAGAATCACATAGAAAATGTCGTATATGATGGTTATTATAAATTTTCGGATATTGCTGCAAAACTTCGCTTTGCTCAGGATTAGTCACGTGAGAATCAAGGGCTAATAAACCATTTTGTCGCACCAAACGTGCGAACGCATACATGACCTGTAACATCTGAATACAGGTAGATTTACCGTATGATGATCCTTTAAGTACCTGTAAAAATCCGCGAATAAGATCCTTCATTACCTTAGGAGGGGACATTATGATAAGCGCACCAAACGCTGCTCCGCCGATAGTAATAAATTCTGATATGTGTATAAGGGCACCAATTTTTCCCCCCGCCATCGTGAATCCTACCACCACTGCGGAGAGAACGATAATTCCACCTACGATAACGACCACGACTAGCCTCGGATGAAAACCGATGTAAACAGCCCAGGGAGCTGCCTTCCTAGTAGATTATCGAAGCTAACGTCGGCAAGTTGCCAGAGAGTCTATAAAAGGACAAGTCTAGTAAAAGTTGTTGGGCCAATGCTATGTATAGGAATATAGTAATATACTGCCGCACGCCATTTGTGCTTTATTTGATTAGTATACTTGTGGTATTTTTTTATCACGAATCAGGTGATGAGAATAATCCAATTAAGCAGCTTATTAAAATAGTCGACGATCCAAGTCAACCCTTAGATACGAGGATCGAGGCTGCATACCTTATTGGAAAATTAGGAGTATCAGCGAAGGAAGCTATTCCACACTTAATCACTGTGCTGAGACGACTTCAGGGCAGAGAATTAGAACCACTGCAAATTGCAATTATCGATTCATTGGCCCAAATGGGATATACCGCACGTATCGCGCTCCCAGCACTAACAATGGCAAGTGGCAGAAGCATAGATATAGATCTAGCGATCAAGCGCGCAACAAAAGCCATACTGAGTACAACAGATGAGCACGATGTAACATCACTTGTTAAACAGCTAGGATCAAGCGATCCGAGTCAGCGACTTCGTGCCGTTGACGCTTTAAGGCGGTTAGGTGATGAAGCAAAAGAGGCATCGTCTGCATTGATGGAGTTACTAGACGATGCAGACTACACGGTCAGAAATGCCGCAATAGAAGCTTTGCTGACCATTTCAAGAGATAGAAAAATACCCGATGCGATAATTCGCGCGATTGCTAAGGACTTGAATGAGTCTGATCCATTGCGAAGATTGCTGGCCCTATACCGTCTTGGTAAAATTGGCAGTCCATCTGCTATAGTAGCCGATGAAGTGGACAAGTTAAGAAATGATACTGATACGAATGTACGACGAGTTGCCCAAGAAATACTGAATAAAATATTAAATACAGAAAAAAAGTGAATTAAGTAATGTAATCAAGAAAAGAAAAGTTATAATATCGTGCTATTATAGCCATACTTGCCTGTAATAAATATTGAGATTGATTCATTCTGACTATAGCATCAGCATAATCCGTACTCTGCAATTCAGATTGCATGACCTGATGGTCGTATAAAAGTTTATCTAACTGCTCAGAATAACTACGCAATCCAGATAAATGAGAGGAAATACTTCCGATGACACCAGTAATATGATCGCGAGCTAATTCGATGTCTTGCATGGCTGAGCCTAATAGAGACGACCGTTGGGGTAAGTCAGCTAATAATGCATTACGTAAATCTATTAAGGATTGGAATATATTTTTACCATTGTTTTGTAGGAATACATTACCTGTATAGTAGAGAGGTATAATGATATCATCACTAATAAATGCATTACTATTATTAGTAGATCCCATATACGTGATGTTATTAATTCTACCATTTATATCGTAAGAACTAATAACAAATGGAGTTATATTTAGAGCCGCCCCGGAAAATAAATAATTATCATACATTTTTCTATTGGAAATATTCAATATGTTGTTAATCATAACGTCTATTTCGTCTGCCAATGCCCGCATTGTAGATTGGTCCAATGTAGTATCGGAACCAGTTGAAGCGATTTGAGAAGCACGTAGTAATACATTATTTATATCAAGCAATGAATTTACTATATAATCGAGAGTATTATTCAGCGTATGAATATTATCGATCGTTGATGAAATGCGTTTGCTTTCTGTACTATGATATAATATCTTATTATAATTATTAATATTTTCTGATGGCCTAGTTATATTAACACCAGATGATATGTCTCTATAATGTTGAGATAATGTATATGAATACCTTTGTATTTGCGATAAAATTTGAGATGTAATATTTAGCTGTGTAGTTCGTAGATTCATACCACCACTCCACATTATCAAAACATATTAAGTAAGGTATCAATTGTTTGGTTAACAATTGATATATATTTAGACGATGATTCTAGCATTTTTTGAAATTTTAAAAGATTAATGAATTCTTCGTTCGTATCAACACCTATGATTTCACTTAATTTGGTATACGTATCATTGTAAATTTCTTTTGAATAATTTTTGCTATTTGTTACAGTTGTACCAAAGTTTCCTATATCCGTTATAATTTTCGACATACGCTGAATAAAATTGTTTTGAGTAAATAATGAAGATTTAAATACATCTAACAAACGAATTATATTATCATTATTACCGATCTCACCAGTTTTAGAGAATGCAAATAAGTTTGGATTATCAATGAACTGCTGTCGAAGACTTATTGTATCTGCATTATAACCATCAAATATGCCGTTTATACCTAGCGCAGAGAGTAGACCTGAAGTATCAGGATTTGTAACAGAAGTGTTAGTCGCTGGTATTGTATCCCTTCCTGCAAAGTCGAATTTATACCCAGGTAACGCACTTATGCTAATTAATCCTGTTGAAGTGTTGACAGATGCAGATATGCCAGGAAGTGAAGATAAAAAATTACTAATATCATATAGGCTATGTATATTAGGATTGATATGAAATGTATAATTATTTCTTGTCGATGAATTTATATCAGTAATGCTAATAGTTATATCGCCCTCGAAAATTTCTAGCGGTAAATCTTGAGTGGCTAGCGGCGCAAAGACATCTGGAACGGCGATACGAGAGTCTACACTTTCGTATTCTCCAGCAATACCTAACCCTGTTGCCTGTATTTGATTTATATTCCTAATAAAATCAGAAACAAGATAATTAATTTCGTTTTTTATTTTTGGTATATATTGATTGTACATATAAATCAAAGATCCAAGTCTTCCAGAATCAACATCTATAGTTCCTATATCATTAATAAGATTAATATTGTTATTATTATACTGTATTTTCAGGTGATATACTGTATTATCTAAAATCAATGGCAAACCGTTATCTGAAAGAATGTTAATACCTTTATTAGTTTGTACTAAATTTGTATTCATAATATTGGATAAATGTTCTAAAATTTGATCTCTATTATCCAATAAATTATGATCCAGTCTAGTTAAATTTGTTAAGTAATTGTTTATTTGTTCTACATACGACGTTATTTGGTGTTCAATGTTAATTTTTAAGGTATCTAAGGCATCGCTAGTGCTCCGGATAGACATCACTAGATCGTGCATGTTAGATATAAGATCATTAATCCTATATCTACTTCCAGTTAACTGTGATAGTACATTATATATATCATTAAATTTTGCCACATAATCTCCAATTGTTAAATATGATTCTAATAATGAATAATAATTGTATAATTCATCGTAAAATGAAAAGTCGCTTAAATTATTATAATATAGTTTTTGTAAAATATCTTCAGTTTCTCTATGTGTATAGCTATAAATCACGCCGTTGTCGTTAGGTAAAGTTGAGAGCCTTGCCGTTTTTCTATGGTATTGTGGCATATCAGACTTAGTAATATTTTGACCAATTACATACGTTGATTCATTAGCTACAGTAATGCCAGAAAGACCAATCAGTAAGTGATCAAACATATTTCACTCGTAGTAACAATTATTAGTTACATAACGATGATTTCGGCATGCAGTGCGCCTGCCTGCTTTAACGCTTGAAATATAGCTATTATATCTCTTGGTGATACACCTAAAGCATTAAGTGCACGAGCTACATCACCTACGGTTGTTGTGGGCGGTAGGGCGACGAACCGAGCTTGCTGCTCCACAGCACCTATTTGCGTACGCGGTACTATTGCAGTTTGACCTGTGGCAAAACTAGTCGGCTGGGATATAATGGGGCGTTCGCTAATCCCAAGATACAAGTTCCCATGCGATATAGCAACAGGCGATATAGTTACATGCTCGCCTGCAACTACTGTTCCAGTTCTTTCATTGATTACTACCTTTGCCGCATTATCAGGTGATATAGTGAGTTGCCCAATCTCAGCAATAAAGTTTATCGGCTCGTTTAACCTGTTCCGAGGAATAAAGATTGTAACAGCTCCAGCATCAATTGGTATCGAACACGCAGGGTATTTTTTATTGATTACATTACATATATTTCTTGCAGTGTTAAAATCCGGCGTCTTTAGCAGTAATGTAAGCTTCCCGTGCTTAATAATGTCCCCTAGTGCCTCCTTTTCTACTATACCACCTGCAGGTATTCGTCCGACGTTTAAGTGGTTCTTCTGAACGGAAGCTGCCTGTCCCGCGATTGAGAATCCTCCTACGGATACTGGACCTTGAGCAATGGCATATACTTCACCATCCACACCTCGCAATGGTGTAAGTATTAGGATTCCACCTTGTAAACTACGAGTGTCATCTATGGCAGATACAGTAACATCGATCCTACTTCCTTTACGTGAATATGGACTTAGTTCAGCAGTTACCATAACAGCCGATATACTAGTAGATCTAATGACCGATTCTGCTGGCAGTTGGCTGAATATTTGCGTGGTTGTTCCGAGACGCTGTAGCATTTCTACGGCAACTTGCTGCGTGAATGTGCTCCTGCTTCCAGTTCCATCTAATCCTACTACAAGCCCAAAGCCAAATAACTGATTTGGGTGGGCACCAGCGACGTCAGTAATATCTTTTACTCGCACCTGAGCATAGATTATATCTGGACTAATAAAAGCAATAAATAAAGCGGCAATCATTCTCATGATAAATCACCAAGGCCAAATTTGATAAAATATTCTATTGAAGTAGTTAGGATTATTTGATCTGGATATTATACCACGACCTAAATAATATATTCGTAGATTAGCAATTTTATCAGTAGTTATAGTATTTCCTACACGGATATCAGCAGGCCTTATTATACCTGTTATATATATAATTCGTTCTTCACCTGCTATTATTCTGCGCTTATATCCCTCTATCACTAAATTATTATTGGGTAATATATCAATTATGACAGCAGTTAATCTATCAGTGAACGTATGATTAGTAGTATTAGCAGCATTGCCATTAAACGCATATCTATTATCAGTTGTCAATAATTGTGCAGGATTGTTAGTATTGCCAAACGTCAACCCAGCATTTGCGCTACTATTCTTTCCTAACTCGCGCTTGTCTTGTTCTTGAAGGATGGTTATTTCATCAACAATAATTGTTATAAGATCGCCTATACGCCTAGCATTATTGTCTTGAAATAAATATCCGTATCTGGGATTGTGTCTATCCCAAATTGAATCACAATTGCCAGATATTTTCGCAAACGCTAAAATAAATAATAGTGAATTAAACATATTATTTATTTACTCTATAATCGCATTATTTTCATCAATAAGTAATGCTGTTATAATTCTCGATGTATCGCCAATGCGTAGCTTTACCATCTCTCCTATCTTGCCCGCCTGAATTAATTCAGCCGTAGTTATTATCTCAATTCCATTTTTTTTGTAATATAACGTTACTTTTTTCCCAGGTAAAAATGTATATTTGTTAATATTAGAATCACTTATATATTTAACTTCGACATAATCAGGTCCGAGAATATCATAATTGTAACGATTGTCATATAGCATTAGCCGCAGTAATATATGTTTCTTACTAATAATTAGAGTATTCTGATTAGGCTTCAATTCAGCTATATCTATATTTTTGATATAATTATTTACAATTGTCACATCATAAAGATTTACAATTTTCTTTGATATTGTTATATTTTTTTTTAGAATTAAAGTAATACTCTGTTTAGATACATACAAATAATCTACTGTATTTCCAATACATAATATTGATACTATAGTATATATATAATTCATCTTACTAATTCCGTTGTAGCGGCAAGCATATTATCAGCAGTGCGTATTGCACGTGTATTGAACTCGTATGCCCTTTGTGACGTAATCAGATTAATTAATTCACTTACTACATCTACATTTGAACGCTCTAAGAAACCTTGTCGAGTGAAGCCTGTGCCGTTTTGTCCGGGTACTGATATTATCGGTGGCCCTGAGGCAGCTGTTTCGGCAAAAAGATTGCGCCCTTCGGCACTCAATCCTGCTGGGTTCTGGAATCGTACTAATGTGAGTTGACCAACTACCGTGGTCGTGTTGAGTGCCCCAGCATTTTGAACTGAAACGGTACCGTCCGAACCAATAGTGATTGAAACTGCTTGTGGAGGGATAGTAATTTGTGGTGAAACCAAAAAGCCATCACTTGTTACAAGGCTACCTTGTGCATTGATCCGGAAAGAGCCATCCCTGGTATAGCGGACCTCACCGTTGGGGAGGAGCACTTGAAAAAAACCTTCACCTTCAATTGCTATATCTAAAGGATTTTGCGTATTAATTATAGCTCCGGGCGTAAATATCTTAGTAATTCCTGATACTCTAGTCCCACTACCAATCTGAATTCCTATTGGTGATTGTAATCCTTGTGCTACAACGCCTCCAGGTGTCTGTTGGTTGTAATATAATAGATCCTGAAATGATACCTCGCCCTTTTTGTAACCAGTCGTATTGACATTTGCCAAATTATGTGCGGTGTTATCTAAATTTGTTGTCTGTGCATTCATTCCGGTAGCACTAGTATATAATGCTCGAATCATATTTTTTACCTCGGTATATTATACCCTAGTGTTTAGTTGTATTATATCAGCAATTAAACGTAAGGCTTTTTGCGTAGCTTCATAATAGCGACTACCTAATATCATTTTGACAAATATATCATTTATATTTATATTTGATGTTTCGAGATATCCTTGTAGTATTCGAGATTCTGTATCTTGGATACTTAACTCACTATCAGGTTTATATATGTTGGCACTTATCCTTTTAATTGAATTATTATTTATAGCTGTTACTATCCGTATCTTGTCGACTTCTTCTCCATCTGCGATTAGCGTACCATTACTAGTTACAGAAATATTGCTGGCATCAGCGGATATACGGATTGGACCAGTGGCACCCAATAATAGGTAACCATTAGAATCTACTAATAAACCGTCAGGTGTACGCATAAAGTGACCATAGCGACTGACAACTTGTCCATTATTGCTAAGAAGTAAAAAATAACGATTCGGTTCTGCGATAGCTAAGTCTAATGATCTCCCGGTTTGTACAAATCCTCCTATTTCATTTCTATCCCAGATGATTCCCGTTTTTACACCGTTTAATTCACTTGCAGAAGCAGCACTATCTACTTCATTAAATGTCATCTGGATCTCTTTAAAACTAGGAGTATTAATATTCGCTAAATTTATAGAAATGACATCCTGCTGTTCTGAGGCTGTTATCAAGCCAGATGTTGCGGAATAGATACCACTTATCATCACTGTAATCCCTGCCTATATATCGCATATTACTATCGCCTTATATATCGGTATGACTAGTAGCAGATCTTTAGTATAATCGATTATGCCTCAAATTCTGTTGATTGAAATGCTTGGACATCTATATCTATATTATTATTTATACTATTTGCTTTCAATTTAGTGATTGATTCTCGTAATATCTGAATAGATCGAATTATTATATCAATTTGTTTAATGTCGCACATCTCTAATTTATTATTAATAATACTATAGATAAGCTTCAATCTATTAGACATTATGTTATTAGTTGCTGTATTATTTAAAGTATATGCGAGTGTCATTATTATTAGGCGACATTTGATTATTTTTCCACGTGCAATCGTAGGATATTCTATATATGTATTCTTTACTTCTTCCAATAAATTTTCTAGTTTATCGTAAGCTTCTAATGTGATGTCAATATAATTCCAATTGGTAAAATCAGACAGTGTTTGTTTATAATATTGAAACATATATTATATTCCTTTACTTACGTGTAGTGTTCATCAGAGTTATAGGCATGAGAGCTACCAATTGACTTTGCAGGTTTTTGAGGCTACTTACAGCGGATTCCATTGCAGCGAACTGTTTAATGAGTTCGTTTTTACGATTTTCTAATATAAGATTCTGTTTATCTATTTCTTTATTAATATTATCAATTTGTATTTGGTAATTATCCTGTGTATCTTTTAACCTTCCATATGCTGGATTTAGATATTTGTCTAGTACTGAATTGAGTTTTGCTGATACTCCGATTGTGACAAATATGTTCCCGATAGTCGATGTAGGTGAGGTTGCCCTGACTTGCAATCCATCAGTATGTTGATTTCCATTCATTCCAGTTAGGATTTGTCCGCTTCCAGATGCAAGCTCTGATGTCCCATTGACCACAAAGTAACCTTCCACATCATCACCCCGGGCGGATTCACCACCAATGAATCCTAGATGCGGGAGGACTGTGCCTCCTTCCACACTTACATGTGACAATGATCCGTACTTTTGTGATGTTATTTGCAATTGATTGGAATTATTCAATACTACGTTTACATGATTATTATTATTGTTTGGATGGGTATTAATGAGTCTTTGTAATAGTGCCGCCAGCTCTTCTGGTGTATATGTACCAGGTTCAACGATTATGTTCAGCAGTGCTACATTATTCAATTTAATCACTAAGGTGTTATCTGGCGGTTGAATAGTTATAACTCCGCTCAGCGGATTCGATGCTGTGACACTCGCACGTGTTGCCGGTGAAGTGACATGTACTTCGTATGCTGTTGTGGACAACTTTGTTTTATTGGTACCTTGGACGAATTCGATAGTAGGGTTTGTACTTTGTCCTGTGATTGCGAAAAGCTTTTTTATGTCGGCAATAACTTGGGTATTTCCCATTGATAATGCCTGTTCTAGCTTAGTTTGATCTAGATTTAGTTTATTATTATCAGTCAGTGCAATTCCTATTTTACTTAATCTGTTGATTCCCGTGCTTGATGATTCGAGAGTCGTCATCAGCGTTGTAACTATATCGCTTACTAGATCCTGTATTTCGCGATTTCCGAGTAGTACACCGGCTTGTTGATTCTCTACGTTATATTTGCTTTGTTCATTAATATAATCCATTACCTTATTATATGTGTCTACAAAATCTTTAATTCCATCCTGGATTTTTTTTATATCTCTCGATATATCGATGTTAATTGGCTTTCCTGGTTCTGCCTTCAGTAGGTTGATTGTGACTCCGGGGATTACTGTTTCTATTTTGTTGTTAGAGCTTCGGATAGTGAGAGCACCCTCTCCGCTGCCAAGTCGGAGGATAGCGTCTGAGGCTTGCTGCAATGTATTTTCCTGAAAATTGATATCCTCACCGTCACCATTTGTAAGGTTGCTTGTAATAGTAAAAGCACTACTTACGCCCGTGTTCTTTGCTGTAAGTATTATCTTGTATGGAAGATTTGATCCATCATTGATAATTGATGCGCGCAGGTCCTGAGTCGCTGAGTTGATCGCCTGGACTACGCCTTGTAAAGTATTATTCGTAGAATCGACATTGATTGTTGTTGACTGTCCATTTCCAAATTGTATTGTAATAGTCCCTTGTTTGAGTTGTGTATTCGGGTCGTTGAACCCAGAAGAGGCGACCATATGCGCCTTGGCAATGCTCTCGACACTAACAATGTAGCTTCCTGGAGTGGCACTAGAACTAGCGGCAACAGTGAGGGTGTTCGGGTCACTTGAAGTGGCAGTTGTGGTATCGAAGATGCTGCCGATGGAGCGAGCCAACAGGGAGGTTTTGCTTTGCAGATCGTAGAGGTATCCTTTCAGCGTGGCGATGGCCGATTGCTTGGCCATGACATCCGCCTGTCTTGCCTTCAGACGATCGATACGTTGCTGGTTGATGCGAGTCAGCCCTTCGATGAGTACATCCGTATTGATACCGGTTGCGAGGCCGCTGAAATTGATGCCGTTTGTGTTAAGTCCTGTGATGGATGCCACGGCTTGGTCCTCTCACCACGACACCAACTCGCTACATTTTTCAGAGCTAGTCGTTCGCCCAAGTCAAGGGACGCGGGATGACTCGAATGCAGCCATCCCGCGTCGAGTTTGTTTGCAAATCTCGCATTAGCCGCGGAGCAATCCGGCGATCAGTTGGCTCAACTGGTTGGCGTTGCCAAGCACCGTCGCGCCGGCTTGCATTTGCGTTTGCAGCTTCGTAAAGTTCGAGATTTCTTGCGCAAAGTCCGTATCTCGGATGACGGATTCGGCAAAAACGGTGTTCTCCAGGGTAAATTTCAGGTTGTTGACATTTGATTCCAGTGTGTTGGCTTGGAAGGCCCCCAAGGCACCCCGGAGGTTGGCTACGTCAGAGATCGCCTTATCGATCACGCGGATGGCGTCTTGAGCACCGCTTTGAGTCGTCACGTTGATCATGGCCAAGTTGGCGAATTGCGATCCTGCAACTCCTTGACCCAGCGCCGATGCCCGAACATCCCCCAGGGAGATAGTAGCGGTTTGGTTCGCGTTGGCCCCGATTTGGAAAGTCAGAGCGTTGTTCTCAATTTGGATGATTCCGTTATCCACAGAAGCATCTAGCGTGGTGAAGGGAGTGGTCGGATCATCCGCGATGGTGATGGACAATCCCATGGCATTGACAGTATTACCCTGTCCCACCACACCGGTCAAGGCGCCACCTGGTCCCGTGATGTCAAGAACGAGATCGACTCCATTGTTCACGGTACCAGCCAAGCTGCTGATGTTGGCCGCATTGGGACCACTAGCCGCCACGACGAAGTTGCCTTGGGTACCGTACACTGTCGAGGCAAGTACGAGGTCGCCGCTACTGCTGTCGATGGAGGCGACGACCCCGGTTTGTCCCGTGTACTTGTTGATGGTGCTGACCATATCGTTGAGGCTACCGGCATTGGAAGCATTGAGGGTGATATTCACGCCATTGATGGTGAGCGTGGCCGATTGGGTGCCGGTGAAAGCAGTCACGGCGCCGGAGGTATTGGCACGCACGGCTGCGGTATCCACAACGATGGTGTAGTTTCCAGTGGCTGCACCAGCGCCGGGTGTGGCAGAGACGCTGACACCAGCAGGAGCGGAGACCACACGAACACCGGCACTGCCATCGAGGAGTTTCTTGGAGCCGAATTGGGTTCGGGTGGCGATGTCGGTGATGGTGTTGAGGGCATTGTTGATTTCGGCCTGGTTGGCGGCCAGAGAGTCGGCATCGTTGACGCCGCTGTTGGCGGAATCAAGTGCGAGGCGGCGGATCTTGTTGAGCAGGCTGTTGATTTCGTTAAGGGCGCCTTCCCCTGTTTGAATGACGGAGATGGCTTTGTTGGTGTTGTCAATGGCTTGTTTCAAGCCGGCGATTTGGGCTCGCTGCTTTTCGGAGATGACAAGGGCAGCAGGTCCGTCTGCACCGCGATTGACTTTCAGACCGGTCGAGAGCCGCTCCAACGACCGGGACAGTTGGGTGTTGGTGGCCAACAGATTGTGTTGGGCCGTGAGCGAGGAAACATTGTTGTTGAGAGCCAAACCCATGGCGCACACCTCATGCTGAGATCATCGGAACTTTCCGGGCCGGAACGTCCGTCCCGTCTGAAGAGGTTATCGAAGTGGAGCGGGACTTTTTGCTGGTCCAACCGAGCTTTTTGCAGCGGAACAGGGGGCTGATCCAGCACCACACATTCCCCCGACGCATGGAGACGAATGGCCTTCTTATTTCGGGGAGAAAGCCAGTAACCACGGGAGCGGAAAGAAGGGCAGAAAGTGTCATCATAACGTCACGAGCAATGAGGGAAACAGCATGCCGGAGATTCAGGAGCGCGATTCGTTCACGGAATGCTGAAGAAGAGCGCGAGCGGTCTCGGCAGCGGCTTGGGGAGATCCCAATTCACCATTGGCCAAGCGAGCAGCGACCGCTTCGATCACTTCGGCGCGAACATCGGGAAGTTGCTGCAACGCGAGCAAAAGCTGGGAGAATTGTTCGGTGGGTGAAAACGGGTGGCTGGCTAACGGTGCAGCGGGACTTCCCACCGTGTCGGCTCCGCCGACACGGGCAGGTGGAGTCAATTCCGGCTGATGGCGGTTCACATACGGATGAGAGCCGGAGGGGTGAACCTGCATATGTTAGCACTCCGCTTCGCTTGGGGGCAAGGAACTTTGCCTCTGCTAAAAAGATTATCGTCATTTCAACCGGTTTTTTTGCTCTATTTTTTTCGCTGAGGGAGTTTTTTCGTTGAAGCTAGGTCCATTGGCTCCAGTTTGGCCAACGACAGGAGAGCGGGAATGCTGCCGAGGGCATGCCACCAAGGTCGCCATGCGCGATTGACGGCACTTAGCTTGTGGAGGCAGTCGTGATAAGAACGGAAGAAAAGGCGGTCCAACATGGACAGCGCCAGGGGATATGGCGCTGGTGGGCGTTGCTCGGCGTCTGCTTTGCAGCGGGACTTGGGGCGAGTTGGTGGTGGAAAACGCATGCTGGGACGCCAAGCTCGTCGGACTCGGATGCCGAGGTGCTAGCAAGTTCCACCAATGAGATGGATGAGCCTGGGGAAAAGAGGACATCTGTCGCGGCAGGCACCAGGGTTCAAGAGGGGGGCACTCATCCGAGTCCGTTACACAAAACCGCCTCGGCCACTGCCGGAACATTACCGGGAAAGGCGAACGACGGTGATGAGACATGGGACTTGCTTTTAGCGTTGGGGGAGTTTGAAAAGGCGCTCCAGCACTACGCCGGGGAGAGTGGTGAGGAACGAGTGCCTGAGAAGGAATGGCGCAAGGGGCTGGCCCTGGAAGGGTTGGGAAGATGGGATGAGGCGGAGAAACTGTATGACGAATGGGAAGGGAAAGTGGATGGCGATTTGCAAGCTTGGATGCGTTTGGGAAAGGTGCGGTGCCGGATGGCTAAAGGTGACTGGGAGGAAGCACGGCGGTGGAGGGCGAAGGTATTGCTACGGTCTGGGGAAGGAGATCGCCGTGTTGTGGAGGAGTGCCTGATCCTGCGTGCTCAGGAGTGGTATCAACGCCAGGGACAACCTGACCCTTTGGATCCCCTGACGGAGGGACAGTGGGCTTGGCCAACATCTCGCCCTGTGCACGAGCGGCTTTGCGAATGGTACTTGCATCATCCCGGACGCACGGCCCACAAAAGCGGTACAGTCAGGTGGCCCTGGGGATTCGCACGTGTGGAGATGGCACTGCGGGACGAAGTGGCCGAACTGATGCTAACTGCACGTTGGGGCGAGGCGACGGTCGGAGAGCAGTTGCGACGGCTCTGCGCCACCTTGGGATGGGAGTTGAGAGGGGACCCCGACACACTGAGTCGCCTCGAGACCGTCCGAACTGTGGTGGAGGTGAACTCGGTTCCATTGGGAGAAGTTCTCTCGGCTCTGGCCGATTGTGCGGGTCTCCATTGGCGGCGGGAGGAATGGCGGTGTTTTGTGCAGAGGAAGGAAACAAGGGATGAGGCGGCTGTCCTCTGGCGTGCCTGGTTCTGGGGAGGCGAACATCCTTGGACGGATGCAGTTGGGCTGCTCCTGGCGCAGGAGTACCGGGATATTGCTGAGGGGGAATGGTCCCGGAGGCTGTACCGCCACGTGCTGGAACGGGGGACGCCAGAGGTGCAGCGGTTGGCATTGTACAATTGGGCCGTGTTGGAGTGGGAGCAGGGACGCTATGCTGCAGCACGGGCCAGGTGGTATGACCTGCTGGACAGTGCGCCGGGAACCCTCTGGGCTTCGCGGGCGCATTGGTGGTTAGGCCGAGTCGCCCTCGAGAACGGGGACCTGACGGCAGCGGAACACCATTGGCAGGCAGTGCTCAGAGACCAAAATGCGGAATGGCAGTCAGCGGCCCTGTTGGGATTAGCATTCGTGGCTCTGCTGCGGGAAGATATGCATCAGGTGCAGCGGTTGTTTCAGCACCAACGATTGCCGGGACGAGAGCCATACGTAGCCTGGGCTGACTTGCTGGAAGGGTGGGGGCATTATCGACGCCATCCTACGCCAAGCCGGGCGGAGACGGTGGCGAATGCGCTGGAACGGGTTGCGGAAGCCTCAGCCTTCGGTGCTGCGGGCCGCTTTTGGGCCGGTCAGGTGTGGTATGCACTGGGACAGCCGGACCACATGATCCGGTGTTATGAAAATCAAGCACTCCGTGGTCGCAATCCGTGGGTCTTGCGGATGTGGAATGCTGTGGCCGACCATTATCATCGATTGGGACTGATTGCCCAATCCCGGCAGCGGGACTTGGCCCTGTTGGCGGTGGATCCGGACGGCTGGGGCCAAAGGGCGGCTTTGCGTTTGGCCGAGGCTGCTTGGCAGCAGGGTCAGGTGGAGGAGTGTATTCACTACGCCCAACGGCTGCGCCGCGCTGCGCCGGAATTGCAGCGTTCGGCGCTACTGTTGCTGGGTCGAGCCTACGAGCGTGCGAATCGTCACCGCCAGGCTGCAGAGTGCTTCGCCGGACGTTGGCCGATAGAAGAATAACGAGTGGCTTCAGGCATCCTCAGCATAATAAAGCATCCGGCCGCAATTGAAACAGCGGTGGAAGATGCCGCTTCGTAATTCCAGGATGGTTTGCTCCGATATTTGCGTGTGGCAGCCCTGGCAGTAGCGGTGCTTGACAGCGGCGAAGGCGTCTGGACCCATCGCACGAACCAGCTTGTCGTAACGCTCCCGCAAATCCTCGGGAATCTGTTCTTCCCAGCGGTTCAACTCCTGTTGGCTCAGTTGCAGGTCTTGCTGCAGGCGAGCATAGCGTTCCTCAGCTTCACGTTGGAAGACAGTATAATCTGCCTGAGCCTGTGCCCAACGCTTCTCCACTTCTGCCGTCGCGGCAGTCTTCTCTTCCAGTTCCATGATGGTTGCCAGGATGGCGTCTTCTAGGGCGCTTTTTTTCTCCTTGGCTTGGGCGATTTCGGATAGCTTGGCTTGGTACTCTTTCGCGGAGGTGATACTCAGGAGCTGTTCCTCCAGGCGGGCAAGGCGGGCCTCTGTCTGTTTGAGGGATCCTTCGTCTTCGCGCTGCTTGAGCTTGAGGCGTTTGATGGTTTCCAAGTGCCCCTCGTAAGCTCGACGTTCTTGTTCGAGTTCTTCCTGGCGGCTTTTCAGGACCCGTGGTCCGCGGTCGATCTCCTGTTGCAAGTGATGGATGTGGGAGCGAAGCCGGTGGCATTCCCGGATAATGTCGGTGATCAGAGGCGTCATGGCGAGAACCTCCTTCCCGGCATATTGTAGCGGATGCAGGAGGCCGCCGCGGGAACTGCTACAACAGGAACCGAGGGGACGGCCTGATTAGGTTGAGGGAAATGTCCCGCGGGAAGAGGATGCTAGGGTATCGAGAAGCGTTTGTGGAATCGAGGAATCAAGTGGAGTGCTGCCGGTAGGCCTCCAGGAAGCCTTCGAGTTGCCGGCTGCGGACCGGATGCTGGAGTTTGCGGACGGCCTTAGCTTCGATCTGGCGCACGCGTTCCCGCGTCACTTTGAAGATGCGTCCGACTTCCTCGAGGGTGTAGGAATAGCCGTCACCCAGGCCATAGCGCAGTTTGATGATTTCCCGTTCGCGGTAGGTGAGGGTCTTCAGCACGCCTTCGATCTTGTCGCGGAGCATTTCCTGAGCGGCGGCGTTCAGAGGGGATTCCGCGGTTTCATCCTGAATGAACTCGCCAAAAGTGGAATCGTCGGATTCGCCCACGGGGCGGTCCAAGCTGACGGGAGGCCGGCTGATGCGGAGGACCCGCACGCATTCGTCCGGGGGGATGTTGGCCGCTTTGGCTAGCTCCTCCATGGTCGGCTCTCGCCCTAGCTCTTGCACGAGGCGTTTGTTGATATTGCGGAGACGGGTCATGGTTTCGATCATGTGGACGGGAATGCGGATAGTCCGGGCTTGATCGGCAATGGCCCGTGTGATCGCCTGGCGGATCCACCAGGTAGCATAGGTGCTGAATTTGTAACCCCGGCGGTGTTCGTACTTGTCCACCGCCCGCATCAAGCCCGTGTTTCCCTCCTGAATCAGGTCCAGGAAAGACAAGCCGCGATTGCGATACTTTTTAGCGATGGAAACCACCAGGCGGAGATTGCCGCCGGAGAGATCGCGCTTGGCCTGTTCGTATTCTGCGAAGCGCTTGCGAATGACAGCGATCCGCTGGCGCAAAGTGGCAGGTTCTTCCAAAGTCATGAGCATCAGATCATGGAGTTCGCGTTCCGCGTTGGCGCGATCTTCCCGGCGGGCGCGATCCTGCCCTAAGGCGGCGATTTTGGCTTCCAATTCATCCATGCGCTGGCTGATCTGTTCCAGCTTTTTCATGAGCGGCTGGACTTTTTGTGTGCGGATGGACAATTCCTCGACCAGCGTGGCGGTTTTGCGGCGGCGGCGGCGGAGTCGCTCGCGCAGGCGTTCCTTTTCCTCCGGTGGGGTGCGCTCGTCGATCAGCCGGCAGAAGTCCTCGTAGTTAGCCTCCATGAGGGGTTCGAGGGTCCGCAGATTGTGGGGCATTCGGGCGAGGATTTTGTCCTTTTCCAGATTTTCCGTTTGAGAGATTTTGATCGTGCGATCGAAGGGAAGTTCGCCGCGGTGTACGCGTTTGAGAGTTTCGACCACTTGGCGGAGAGCATAATCGCATTCGAGGACCTTGCGGCGGAACCGCCGGCGCGTCAGCTCGATCCGCATGGCCAGTTGGACTTCCTGCTTGCGGTCGAGGAGCTTGATCTGACCCATCTGGGTCAGGTACATGCGCACGGGGTCATCGACATGGCGCCCATCGCCGTCGGCATCTTCCAGGAAGCTATCGCTGTCCGCGAGCAAATCCTCCGTCGCAGCGTCGCCGCCTTCAGGAGAGGGTTCTTCGTCCTCGGAGTCGATCACACTGATCCCGTGTTTGTCAAGCTGTTCGAGGATATCTTGCAAGCGGTCCGGATCAGCGACTCCCTCCGGCAGAGCGGCATTGAGATCGTCGTAGGTCAGGGAGCCGGTTTGTTTCCCCTTGGCGATGAGATTTTTGAGGATTCGATCGTCGGTGTTATCCATCCGCATGCCTCCCAAAACAACACGAGGGTCGGAAGTCCTGTTCCTGTCCAGGCTTGGGGTCCTGGTCCGAGGTTAGGGCAGTCAAAGGCCCGGTGACCCCTGGACTCCCCGATGGGTTTGCTGCCAACGGCGGAGCAGAGCTACGGCTTGCTCCGCATCGGCGGCGGCTAGTTGTTCCTTGAGGGCCTGCCGTTCTGCAGCCAGTCGCAGCTCTTGCAAGCGCTGCAGGACCCGTTGCAACCATTGGCCGCGATCCTGCATATGCTGTCCGACCAAATGCAAACGGCAGGCGTCATCATAGAGATCAGGCCGGTCGAACAAGCGTTCGCGCAGAGCATCCAGGTCCGGGATCCCGCCGCTGTGGTGGATGGCGTACAACTCGCTCAGAATGCGGCGCAGGCGGGGATGGCGCATGGCTTCCGCCGGCCAAACAGCACACGCTTGGGGAAGGAGGGCGGGGTCCGCTAGCAGGATTTCCACGAGTTGCTTTTCGGCTACGACCTGCGGATCGACCCGTGCCGCAGAAGGCGTCGAGGCAGTCACCGGTTCCTCGCAGGCGGCCGGTGGGGTAGTCTGCCGGTGCTTGCGGAGTTCCTCCAAGCGGTCCCAAACAGTTTCGCTCCGCAGGCGCAGGCGGTGGGCCAGCCGGTTGATCATCAATTCCTTCTTGACCCGTAATTCTGGGCTGGAATGCTCTGGGACCACCGCGATGACCTGGAGAATGGCATCGAGCACCCGGCGGGTTCCCTCGAGCGTGGTCGTGTCATACTGCTGGAAGAGGCGGTGCAGCTTGAATTCCAAGGCATCGCAGGCCGAAGCGAGAGCCTGAGCGAAGAGCGTCGGACCGTGACTTTGCGCTAGCAAATCGCAGGGGTCCAGTCCCGGCGGAAGCGTGGCAATGGCGACTTCCAGATCATGGGTGAGGAACAACTCCAGAGCGCGATCGGTACCCGTCAGGCCGCCAGCATCGGCATCAAAGACCAGGATGACCTTGGGGACAAAGCGCCGGATCAGGCTGATATGTCGGGCGGTCAGAGCGGTGCCCATCGTGGCAACCACCTGGGCAAAGCCGCATTGGTGGGCCATGAGGACATCGGTATATCCTTCGACGATGACGAGATAACCGGCAGAAACTGCGGCAGGGCGGGCGCGGTCCAGTCCATAGAGGACTTCACTTTTGCTGAACAGCGGTGTTTCGGCAGAGTTGTAATATTTGGGGGCACGGGTGGCGAGTGGCGAACTTGGAAGGATACGGCCCCCGAAAGCGATGACTTGGCCGCGGGGATCGCGGATGGGGAACATGATCCGATCGCGGAAGCGGTCGAACCAGCCGCGATTTTCCTGGCGTGCCAAGAGCAGGCCGGTTTCGACGAGGATTTGCGGATCGATGAGATCACGCCGGGCCTGTTGGAGGAGCCATTCGCCTGCGAGCGGGGCATAACCGAGGCCAAAATCGCGCACCGTGCCCCCATGCAGGCCCCGTTCTCCCAGGTATTTGCGGGCGGTTTCTGCCAAATCGGACTCCCGCAGGCATTCGTGGTAGCGCTGCTGGGCCCATTGGAGAACCTCCAGCCAGCGGCGACGCTGGGAAGCCGGTCCGGAGCTGGATTCGTCTTCCAAGCGGATACCGGCCCGCCGGGCCAGAATAGCCCGTGCTTCCCGGAAATCCACTTTTTCCATGGCCATGACAAATTGGAAGACATCGCCGTAGGCACCGCAAGCCCAACAGCGATAGCGTTGCCGTCGCGGGTCCACATCCAGAGACGGACGTGTGTCATCGTGGAACGGACACAGTCCTTTGAACGTGGCCCCTGCTGGCTTGAGGGTCAGATAGGAGCCTACGACGGAAACAATATCGCAGGCTGCCTTGATCGCTTTGGTCAACTCCACCGGGTCGGACGGCACAGCACGCCCTTATTGCAAAGTCCGTACATCCGTGTCTCGGAACGGCTTCCTCTGGAAACCCATCCCGTGACATCCTCACGGATCCATGACACCTCAATGCACATCGGCCTTTGCGGTCGGTAGTCGGGTTCCCTTTACCCCGGCTGCATTCTGAGCGTGGCGTTACGGTTGCTTTCGATTCACCCACGTGAATCGCCGTAATGAGCGCCGAAATATGGGGTGGGGTGGACCTCGAGCGATGCCGCGGCTCGTTTACGAACCATAAGGTCGGCGCATCAATCCGTTGATGCTGCGTGAATTATAGCCCTACCAGAGAGGGGGTCAAGACGAACTGGACAAACAGCAAAAGTTAGGGGCACGAGCCAAGACCGCCCATCTACCCGCCGCTTCAGGGTGATCTGTAAAACGGCAGAGCGTAGGTTCTCTTGCAAACAGCCGGTCTCATGGGGCGACGGCAGGCGATGAAAAGCGTCTGGAACAACGAAGACGGCTGGGCACTCGTCCTCGGACTGGGCCTCTTTCTGCTCGCGCTGGGGCCGATCGTGGGGATGGATGTTCTGGGCTGGGCCGTAGCGACGCAAGTTTGGCGCGAACCCGTTCGAGCCATACAACCGGTGTCGAAAGGATACGCCTCCTGGGGCGGCGGAGCGGCGCTTGGGCTGACCTTTCTGTTCCTGCTCGGCGTGCTCACGGTCGCCGTGATGCTCATGGGTGGGAAGGTGCGCCGCTTTGTGCCAGCTTTTACTGTGGTCTTCGGCCTGAGTTTTCTTTGCTGGTGGTTGGGGCATTGGGTCTACATCGCCGCGACTCCGGATAAGCGACCGGCTTGGGGGGTATCTTGGTCCTTAGGACTGACAGGCGAGGCCGGTTACTTGCTGGCCTTGATCGCGGGATTACTCCTCGGCAACTTCTGGCCCAAAGCTGCGGCGACCCTGCAGGAAGCGATCCGCCCGGAGTGGTACATCAAGACGGCCATCGTGGTGATGGGAGCGGCGGTGGGGGTCAAGGCCGCCGAAGCTAGCGGGTTGGCCGCGGCGATCCTCTTCCGGGGCTTCGCCGCAATTGTCGAAGCCTATCTGATCTATTGGGCACTGGTGTACTTTGTCGCCCGCCGTTACTTCGGCTTCAGCCGGGAATGGGCGGCGCCGTTGGCTTCGGGCATTTCTATTTGCGGCGTCTCAGCAGCCATCGCCACAGGGGCAGCCATCCGCGCGCGTCCCGTGGTCCCCATTTTGGTCTCTTCGCTCGTGGTGATTTTTTCGGTGGTGGAATTGCTGATACTCCCCTGGATCGCTAGCCACCTGCTGGTCCATGAACCTCTGGTCGCAGCCGCCTGGATGGGATTGGCCGTCAAAACGGATGGAGCAGCGGTGGCCAGTGGAGCGATTACGGAAGCTCTGGTATACGCTCAGGCTTCCTCTTCCGGTCTCTACTACGATCGCGGTTGGATGCTCATGACCACAACCACCGTCAAGGTCTTCATTGACATTTTCATCGGCATCTGGGCGTTCCTGCTCGCAATTATCTGGACCTGTGCGATCGATCCCAAGCCGGGAGAACGACTTCCCCTGCGGGCGATCTGGGAGCGATTCCCGAAATTCGTCCTCGGCTACCTCGCCACGTTCGCACTGGCCCTCATTTTGGCTCACACCCTCACTCACCGGGGAGGAGAACTCAAAACCGCCATCGAACAGGTGGATATTTTTCGCAGATTGTTCTTCGTCCTGACCTTTTTCACCATCGGCATGACCTCCAATTTCCGCAAACTGAGAGAGGAAGGACTCGCGCGATTGGCCCTCGTGTATGTGATCTGCTTATTTGGGTTTATCCTTTGGATTGGATTGGCAATCTCCTGGCTCTTTTTCCACGGAGTTTATCCGCCGATCGTGCAGGGGAACTAGGAACAACACCGGCCTGCATCAATCAGTGGGCGGAAGATTGCACAAGCCGGATTATTAGGAGCGACACTTATGTCACCGACGCACGATACACCGGCAGGGGACAAGCTGGTGACTTCCCCGGATCCCGGAGGAGAAGGGGAGGGCAGATCGTCGGCGGAGTCTCAGCCTTCCGCGGCGGAGCATGCTCCCACTTTCGCTCAGGAGATGGCACGCATTCCCTATGAACCCTTACTGGGAGCGGAAAAGAAATTGATCGTTGGCTCGTTGCTTTTGGGATTGGTCTTGTTGATCGTCCTATATGGTTTGAGCCAACTTTTCTTTACGGTTCCGGCGGCCGGACATTAGCTCGTCGTTAGATTGGAATCTCTCGGCGAAGCCTTTCTCCTCATAGTCCCTCATATTTTCGCATTAGCAAACGCCAACAATACGGATGGAAATCACGAGAGCGAGATTGCCGATTGGGAGGGGGAAAAATGCGTTTCAGACCCGGCAGGCGGGAATTTCTGGATTTGACAATGGACATTTTGGAGGCCAGATTATAGTATAAGCCCTTTCTCTCCCCCCTACTCAAATTTGGGCTTGGCAAGAGAGCGGTCGTTCGGGTAAGGGTAACGTCTGACCTCTCCACCGCAGGAAGCGGTCACTTCCTATACCGGAGGGATCCGTAGATCAAGCGGAGGGCAATCGTATGCCCCAGACGTGGAGCCGGACAGGTATTGTGTGCGCAACAGTGGCAACTTTGGGGCTAACGGCTTGGAGTTCCCAAGGCGGAATGGCTTCACAACCGCCGGGTACGGAGGGAGGGAATCGGTCCACTCCGGCCGGCGTGGAGGTCGAAGTCAAGTGTTGCGACGACAGTGTGCTCAAATTGCGGCTCTTGGATGAGAAACTGGAGCTGCAGACCAAATATGGGGTGCTGAGTATTCCGGCGGCGGACATCCGGCGCATCGAGTTTGCCCCACGGATTCCACCCGCCGATGCTGAACGGATCTCCTTGGCGATTTCGCGCCTCTCTCATCCGGACTACCAGATCCGGGAGCGAGCCTCGGCGGAGTTGCTCACATTCCGGGAACGGGCTTATCCGTTTCTGCTCCGAGCGACCAAAAGCGACAATCCGGAAGTTAGCCGGCGAGCGGAGGAAGCGATCCGGGCCATTCAAAGCCGCGTACCGGCCGCCTTGCTGGAATCCCGCGAGTACGATCTGGTCACCACCGAGGATTGTAAGATCGTCGGCCGCTTGACCACGTCGGCCCTGCGCGTCCATACCACTCAGTTCGGCGAACAGTTGCTACGCCTGTCGGATTTGCGCGTTCTTAGCGCTGGTAGTACCGCGAGTGAGACCGCAACCGCTCCCCCGGCTCCTACCAATCTGATGGCCTTCCAGCACCAGTTTGGCAAGGAATTGACCTATACCTTGACGGGCTACACGCCGGGTACCGGTCAGGCCAATGTCTGGGGCACGGATGTGTACACTCTGGATTCCCACTTGGCAGCGGCGGCAGTCCATGCCGGTGTAGTCCAGCCGGGTAAGACGGCCGTCGTCCACGTTCGCATTGTGCAATCTCCCCCGCAATTTATCGCCAGTTACCGCAATGGCATCAACAGCACCGCCTACGGGAACTACCCGGCGGGGGCCTACGAGTTTGTCCGCAAATGACTGATCCAAGTTGGTGTCAGAAACCAACCTGCGACACGCGGAACCAGATGTGGCTCTAGCCAAGGTACTGCAACGTAATCCGGGAGGGTTCTCCTCCCCGTGAAGTACCGCTCTCCCTCTCTCTTCTAGCGGCGCCATTCTAACGGCGCAACTCGTTGAGGGTGTAATAGGCCTCGGGATGCAGGAGGGCCTCACCTTGGGCATTCCGAATTCCTTCCAGGCGGATCTCGTAAACGCGGCCTTTCCGTAATCCCTCGACCGGCACGGTCAAAGTGCGGCGATCGGGCGAGAGGACCAGCGCTCCGACCTTTTCCGCACGGGTATCAATTTCCGGGCAGCCGTAGTTACTGTGGTAGATGTAGGTGAAGGAACTCACCGTGATCGGAGGACGCGGTTGAGCCGGGGCAATGCTGGCCGGGTCGAGTGGTTGAGTAAACACCAAATCGAAACCTTGGGGGGTGAGGGTGATGTGGTGAACCTCGAATGGCTCCTTACCGGTGTAGATGAGGCGTTGCAAGCCGTAGGGTTTGCCTCCGAGCGATCCCCAGCCGCGGTTGGTTTGCCCGATCATCAAGCTACCGTCGGGTGCGAAGCACAGCCGATTGACACCACATTGTAATCCGGAACGGAAGGGGAAGCATGCCCCTTGATAGACCCCGTTGACTTGCTCCAGTGCCACTCGCATGACCGTCGCACGTGTTTGGTCTCCGACGAAGCATTGACCTGCAAAGGGGCCGAATTTTCCTCCCGTGGTATCCCAAACCGGCTCGCTTACGGATTGGCCCATGCGGCCATAAGGGAACCAGATGGCGGGAGGGTCATGCGGGGGATAGCGGCCCGTGAAGCGGCCCGATCCATCAACCCCATCGTAGCGCATGCCACTCGCTGCTTTATCTGGCAGAAGACCAGCGAAAGGGGAATCTTTGACCCAGCGCAGGCTAGCCTGATGGCCGAAAAATCGACCAGGGCGAATGTGATGCATCTTGTTGGTCGCCACCCACTCCCCTTGGTTGTCGCAGTAGAACAACTCGCCGTCGGGAGAAAAGTTGATGCCATTGGGCGAACGCAATCCGCAAGCCACCGGCTCAAGCCGCCCCTGCGGAGTGACCTTGACGCACCAGCCGCGCCAGGGAACCTTGGCCTGATGCCCGCCGCCAAAACCGACGTTGAGGGTAATGTAAAAATTCCCCTGTTTGTCACGCGCTGGACCGAAGGCGAACTCATGGTAATCGCCGGAAACTCCCCATTGGTCACACACCGTGACATACTCATCGGCTAGCCCGTCCCCATTCACATCGCGGATGCGGGTCAACTCCGGACGTTGGACCACGTACACCACTTGATTGCTTTCCACCCATAGTCCCAAGGCTTCATGGAGGCCGGAAGCAAAACGATGGAAGCGGACTTGCTGGGGGTCCTCCGCCAGGGCATTCTCAATCCGCCAGATTTCCCCGCGCCGAGTGCAGGCCAGAAGCTGCGAGTCTGGCCGAAACCCTAGCCCGCCGACCTCCAACACACAATCGCTGGGCAAAGGAATGGTCAGCAAACGGTAATGTTCCGCCTCGCGTCCACCACGGGCAATAGCGGGAGTAGCTGTCCGTTGGAAGGGAAAGTCCTTGTCCAATTGCTGACGAACTCCCGCCGGTAGGACCGTGGGAAGTTGAGCGGGATTGATATAAACGGCCCAATCACCGCCAGCTTGCCCAATCTTGAGAAGCAACTCATTGCTGCCGCGCTGGATGTCTAATTCGACAAAGTCCTGGTCCGCAGCCGCCGCCCGATGATACGGTTCATGGAGCAAGCGCTTGCCATTGAAAAACACACTCAGTGTATCGTCGCTGCCCAAGGACACCGCCAACCGGAAGGCCAAGGGAGACTCGAAGCGGTGGTACAAATAGGCCACAGTGTTGGTTCGATAACGCGGATACAAGCGGATGAGATCGAAAATCCGGCCCGGAGTAAAACCTTCCAACTTTTGCCAGGTGACCTTCTGGTTGCCTTTCCCCAAGTAACTGGCTGTCGGATCAAATTTCTTTTCCGGTGGATACGGGGTGTCGAAACCAGCGTTGTCCGTGTTGTCAAACGGGCCGATGTGGTACCATTCCCCCTCCAAATTGGGTAAGCCGAAGGCGGCAAGCGTCGCACGGATGGTATCGGCGCGATTCCCTTTTTTGACGTACTGGCCCTTGAGGAGGGGCGAATCGGAAGCCGGTGCTTGCATCGCGGCGGATGCTTCCCAAGGAGCGGCGGGCACTTCTGAAACTCGCCATCCTCCGGCGATCCCTGCCATCAAGAGCAGCACCATGGTCCAGACAACACGCCGCCGGATCAGAAGGGGATTCATGGTGGGAACAATTGGAGTTCAGGGGGGCAGGTTCACATCTTCCGTTGACGCCAACATATCTGAGCAGTGAGGGAACGACAATGGGATGGGGAGAACAGTTTGGCAGGGGATGAGGCTGACAGCCGTCAAACGTTCCGTTGCAAGGACCAATCGATGAGGGAGTCGAGGAGATCGCGATGAGTGGATGGGGGAAACGCTAGCAGAGCAGCGCGGGCAGTATGAAGGGCCTCTTCAGCCCGGCGGCGGGCGTACTCCAGCGAACCTTGGCGTTGCAAAACGGCCAGAATGTAGGAGTAGCGCTCGGACTGGCCATTCTGCAACATCTGGCAGAACTCCTCGGCTTCGTTCCGTGGCATCTGACTTAGAGCATGGATTATAGGCAAAGTCGCTTTACCCTGGATAAGATCGGTACCAAGTGTCTTGCCGGCGGTATCTTCCCGGCCGGTCAGATCGAGTAGGTCGTCGATGATCTGGAAGGCTCGGCCGAGGGAACGTCCATAAAGGCAGGCCGCTTGGACCATCTCCTCGGTACCCCCGGCGTAAACGGCGCCGAGCTGGGCTGCGCATTCGGTCAAGGCGGCTGTTTTGTCATCAATGATTCTCAGGTATTTCGCTTCCGGCAAATGCCAGTGCCCGCGCTCGGCCCATTGGAGCAGTTCCCCGGCACAGACGCGGTTGGTGGCCGATCCAATAAGCCGGCAAGCCCGTTGATCCACCGAAGCGGCCAGATGAAAGGCGTGAGTGAAAAGCAGGTCTCCCAGGAGGATCGCTGTCTTGTTCCCCCAACGAGCGTGTACGGTGGGAAGATGCCGGCGCTGCGCAGCTTCGTCGAGCACGTCATCGTGGATCAGCGTGGCGGTGTGGATCATTTCGACCACTGCTGCCAGGGTGTAATGGGCCGGCACGGTATGCCCGCAACTGCGTGCCACAAGCAGCAACAGGGCAGGGCGGAGGCGCTTTCCCTGGTAGGCCTGGAGGTGGTTCAGCAATTCTGGGAAGCGTTCTCGATAAGGGGATAACTCCTGGTGCAGAACCGCTTCCACAGCGGCGAGTTCCTCAGCCAGTGGGGCCAGCAGGGAGTCGATCTTCCTGGGGGGAGGTGCCGGAATCGGAGAGGGAGATGCGTGCGGGGGAGAGCCGTGGCTGTCGTGCGGATTGACCTGGGTGTCCGTGTCCCGGTGGATGGTCGTGGGTTGGCTGCGAAGTCCGCTGCGGGTTGCTGGACGCATGGTTTACTCCCTTGGCGGTTCGACGTCTGTTTTGGCCCGTTGATAGTGGCCGCTCCGGCCGCCGCTCTTCTCCTCCAAGCGGATATCTTCGATGCTCATGCTTCGATCGAGGCTCTTGCACATGTCGTAAACGGTCAGGGCCGCTATACTAACCGCCGTCAGGGCTTCCATTTCAACACCGGTCTGGCCGCGAACCCGGACTGTGGCCTCGATTCGCAAGGAGTCTTCTCCTTCTTCGGCAAAGTCGATGTGGATGGCAGTGATCGGCAGGGGGTGACATAAGGGAATCAATTCCGCCGTTTTTTTCGCCGCGAGAATCCCTGCTAACCGGGCGGTTTCGAGGACAGCTCCCTTGGGAAGCTGCTGCTCGCGTATGGCTTGGAGGGTCTGGGGCTGCATCCTGACTCGTGCCGAGGCCCGCGCTAGCCGGTCTGTCACCTCCTTATCGCCCACGTCCACCATGCGGATTGCACCTTGGGCATCCAGGTGACTGAACGATGCTTCGGACATCGTATGGCCCCTCCCACTCTTGGGAACGCGATCAGTTCTGCCGGGCTGGTGCCCGCTTGGCCCTGTCCGATTCCCGGACTCCAATGAACCTTCTGTCAAGGTCCCACTTTCTACCCTAGGAAATTTGCGGTTGCTCGCTGCCAAATCCAATCAAAGCGAATGACAGGAGGAGGGAGAATGCAGAAAACAATGCGGGGAAACGGAAAAAAGTGGAAACGTTCCGACGCCGCCTTGCGGTGACGGTACACGATCGAAGGACATACTGCCCGGAGGCGGCAGCTCTTCGACAGGTGGAGGTGTGCCCGGCGGTAAAGGCTCAGGAAAAAGCGGTTGCTGTCCAGAGACCGGCGGAGGAGGCAGAGGAGAGCCAGGTTGGGGCGGTAAAACGGGAGTCGGAACTGGCTTGATGCGGATGTCCCGGTCCGTTTCAAAGACTCTTCCATCCAGTGCTGTGAAGCGGACGGCGATCCGCAGGCGTTCGTAGCGGGGATAACGCGGCCAGGGTAAACTGAGAAAATAGCCGCTACTAATCCACCCTTGCCGCCAAGTGGGGCGCAGGCGTTCTGGGGAGATGGCCCAGGAACCGAGGAACTCTTTTTGTCCGGAGGGAGCCACCTCCCAGAGCCAAACTTCCACGCGGCCTGGCACTTTCACCACCGCGTCGTCTTCATCCTTGGGGGCCACCACGACCATAAGGGCTTCGTCTCCTGGTGCCCCGTCTTCGTCGATGCCCCCCGTGCCGCGAGCCAGAGTGACCTGCCGGAGGGGTATGGATGACGGAGGAGCGGTCGAACCAGTGACTGCACCGGCAGGATGCGGGCACGGTAGCTGGCGGGCGTACGCCTCGTTGAGATGGCGGGCCTGTTCCAAGGCGCTGCGGGTCTCTGCCAGTTCACGCTCGCGCTGCCGCAGTTCCGCTTCGAGTAGGTCGTAACGTTTGTGAGGACGGCAGGCCGCGGAAACGAGGAGCGCCGCCGTGCATACCAAGATCAACCACCGGTAAAACGCCTGGGAACCTGTATAGCAGTACCCCCCGAACGTCCGGCAGTTGCTGATCTCCTCCCTCACGGCGATCCCCGCTGGTAGTTTCAGGATGGTCAGCCGCTTCCACCCGGTGTGACGCCGATCTGCTCCGGATGAATCCGCTCCAACACCTTGTCAATTAGCCCAAAATTCAGGGCCTCCATCGGGGACATGAAATTGTCCCGATCGGTCCCCTTGCGGATCGTCTCGATCGACTGGCCCGTATGTTTGGCGAGCAGCTCATTGAGCATCTCGCGAGTCCGCAGGAACTCCTTGGCATGGATAATGATTTCTTCGGTTGTTCCCTCCGTGCCACCCAACGGTTGGTGGATCATAATCCGGGCGTGGGGCAGAGCATAACGCTTCCCTTTGGTTCCCGCCGTCAGCAGCATAGCACCCATACTGGCAGCTTGGCCGATACAGTAGGTGGCCACGTCGCAGGTCACAAATTGCATTGTGTCGTAAATGGCCATGCCGGCTGTGACGCTGCCGCCGGGACTATTGATGTACAAGTGTATGTCCTTTTTCGGGTCCTCAAACTGCAAGTACAGGAGTTGGGCCACCACCAGGTTGGCCGACTCATCTGTGACAGGACCCTGCAAGAAAACGATCCGGTCTTTCAGCAGGCGGCTATAGATGTCATAGGCCCGCTCTTCGCGGCCATGGCTTTCCACGACGATCGGTATCAAAGGCATTGAGGTCACTCCTCCTGCGAACCGCCGTCGCGTCCGAAGGGTAGATCGGATTGGCGGCCCGCCCTTGATGAAACAACCTGTATACACGCGGCCCAGGTCAACACTTCCGTGAGGTTGGGATAGGGGCTGGGGAAACAGGAGCGGTTATGCTGCGGATGGCAACCCTGCAATTTGCGCGCGGATAGCAACACCGCTCTTCCGCCCAGACTGCTGAGACTCTTTTTGTGCGGCATATGCCGGCCGTTGACCTTACTTCTTGTCCTCCGGTCGCGTCAGGACTTCATCGACCAGTCCGAACGCCTTGGCCTCATAGGCATGGAAGTAGCGGTCTCGATCCGTCTCGCGGGCAATCACCTCCAACGGCTGGCCCGTATGCCGGGCAAGGATTTCGTTGAGGCGTTGCCGCTCCTTCAAAATCTCGTTGGCCTGAATCTCGATGTCCGACACCTGCCCAGCCACCTGACCGTAGGGTTGATGGATCATCACCTTGGAGTTGGGAAGACAATAGCGCTTCCCCTTTGTGCCGGCTGCCAGGAGGATGGCGGCTCCGCTCGCGGCCAGACCCATGCAGTACGTATGGATCGGTGCCTCCAGAAACTGCATGGTATCGTATACCGCCAAAGTGGCCGATACGCTCCCTCCCGGACTGTTGATGTACATGTGAATGTCGGCGGTCTTGTTCTCATACTGCAAGTACAACAGCCGCTGGATGATCACGCTGGCCAGAAAGTCGGTGATCACCGGACTCCCCCCGGTATCGGGGCTGGCACCGACAAAAATGATCCGGTTTTCCAGCAGCAAGTCCCCCAGCGTCATCATCCGCTGCCGGGAGTATTGGCTGCGTTGCAACAGCGGTTGCAGCGGTCCTGCTACTGCTTCCATAGGGTTCCAAAGTGTGGGCATAACCGTGTTACCTTTCTAGACCCGCACACGTGTGCAGGAGATCCAGGTCCCTTTCCTGGCATGCTATCGAGTCCGTCAAGACCTGTCCCTGCCACCCTCGCCATGCCTCCACGATTGGACCTGCTCGCGCTCTGAATCCTCTCGCTTCCTCCCTCCCCCCAACAATTAGCCAGAGGGTCAAGGTGATGATCGGCCCAACGTAGGGTTCCCCGCCGGATTGTGATTGATGCAGCCTCTGACGGAGGGGATTGGCTCCGCTTTTTCACGATGCCGCGGAACTTGGGCGGCGGAGAAACTTAACCTGCCGACGTCTGGGACGACGGTGCGGAAGACGCACTGGCAGGGTTACTGGTCCCGCCGTCTGCTGCCTGGCCGGCAGTCTCACTGGCCTCCTGCTCGGTTTCCCCTTCTTCTGTCACCAATTGCTCCGTCACCCCGGTCATGTGCCATTCGTAGTCCTCAAATTGGGCGTGTCGGAGCACGGCTTCCAACGCTTTCCGTTCCAGCAAAATGTTGGCGATCGCTTCAGTAAGGTCTTCCTTTTCCACCCGTGCTTTCATTTTGCGATAGCTGATGCCTTGTGTCCTCGCCAGACGCTGGATTTCCTGATCGATGTCTTCATCACTGATTTCGATTTTTTCCACTTCTGCGATCTTTTGCAGGAGGAAGTAGGAACGCAATTCGTGGTGGGCTGTCAATGCGGCTTCCCGGCGCAGTTGTCGCAGTTGGGCCCGTATTTCCTGCTCACTCTTGCCCTCTTGGTGCAACTCCAGAATGCGACGCTGGAGCAGACGGCGCGTTTGCCGTTCGAGCAAGTCCTCGGGGATGTCAAACCGCACCGATTGCAGTAATTGCTCCAGAACCTGCCGACGTGCCTCCTGCTGCTGGTACTGTTCCAAGCGCTCTTGCAGCAGATTCTGGATGATATCAAGCAGTTCCTGGTAACTATGGACGCCAATGGTACTGGCTAGGAACTCCGGAGTGGGTTCCGGCAGGCGCACTGTCTTGACTTCCTGAATCTTCAGGCGCAATCGGGTGCCGGGTTTGGCGAGCGGAAATCGGTCTGTTGGCTTAATCTCCGCTTCGATCACATCTCCGGCTCGTCGGCCGCCTATGAGCTTGCCGAAGTCTTCCACCACGCCGAACGGTCGGAGCAGCAAGCGTTCCTGCACCTTGAAAACTTGGGCTTCCAAGTGGGCGAGTTCCTTGCCGTCGGGCGCGAACACCTCCACGGTGGCACTGATATGATCGCCCAATTCGACCACTGGCTCACTGCCCGCCGGTCCTTCCTTGGGGACAATCTGGCCGTAACGTTCCAGAAAGGCTTTCGCTTCCTTTTCAATTTCGGCAGGGGTGAAAGTGTGCACCGGCCGACGAATCTTGAGGCCTTTGTATTCCGGCAACTCGAACTCCGGCCGCACTTCCACATCGAACTCATAGATGAATGGTCCCTCAGACGGCAGGGTCAAAGCGTAGGGATCGAGATTCGGCGGGCTGAGGGGTGCAAGCTTCTGCTCCTCAGCCAATTGTTCCAGACTGGCCATGAGGACTTCGTTTTTGACTTCCTCCGCGACTTGATCCCGATACATGCGCTCGACCAACTTTCGGGGTGCCTTGCCAGGCCGGAAACCCCGCACCGCCGGGCGTTCCTCCAGCATCAGCTTGGAAATCTTTTCATCCATCCGCTGATCGATTTGAGCACGATCAACAATCACCTTGACATGCTTTTTGCACGGCCCAACGTCGGTGATTTCGACAGTCTGCTGCAAGCGTGGTGGCACGCCATCGTCCTTGCCAACGCTCGGTGCCATTTCCGTGGGGCCGGATGCCGGTGAGTCTGCCGTCCCTGCCTCGGCGACCGCGACCGACGCCGCATCCCCCGGCGCATCATTGCTTACCGCCTCGGATGCCTCTCCTTGTTGTCTCTGGGCGTCGTCAGGTAACATCGCTGGTTCTCCCTACTGGGGCTAGCCTCTCCCCCGGTGTCTTCAGGATCGGTCAGGGATTGGACGCGCTTCCCTCCACGCTCCGATCCGCCCTGACTTCCTTGTACCGACCCGTTCTTGCTCCTAGCTCCTGCCAGCGTGCCTTCCATCCTCCGCAAGCCGACAGTCTCCATCGCCTAGGAAAGGGGATTTTACGAGAAACCCGAAAAGCCGGAAAGCCGCCCACAGCGTTCCGGTTACGGAAAAAGTTATCATCTTCGTTCGATGAATGTTTGCCGTATGGACCTCAATCAGGAGAAGCCCCCATGATCCTTGGAGCGTTGATGGGGCAGTGCTCACTGTGATGGGTTAGTGCTCATAAGGGAAGGGTGCAAGTGGGCGTTCACTAAGTGATGGAAAAAGAACTGATCCTCGCGGTTTTGTTTCACCTCTCGGACATGATAATTGCTACAGAGCGGGTGATGGGACTCGAACCCACGACAGCCTCGTTGGCAACGAGGTACTCTACCACTGAGTTACACCCGCATGCGATGCCGTTCATTGCCTAATGTATATCCCCCGCCCGCCGGAATTCAAGAGGGAACCCACTCCAATTTTCCTGAACCGGCTGGGAAGAAGCGTCGGTGCAGGCATCGGCTGGGACGGTGTTCCACCGGCTGGATCAGAAGGGAAGAATACCCCCCTCGACCTCGGGAAAGGCTCCTCATGGGCGGCCATCTGTACAAAAAAACAAAAAAGTGGAATTTTTTACTTGACTTCCGGGATTTTATAGTACATTTTTATAGTTAGAGTGCGAGAAAGAGGGGTGAAGCTGACTGGTAAGGGAAGCGATCGAATGCTGGATGACGGAGGATGATGGGAATGTGGAGATCACAATACCAACGGCTAAATCTGTCGGTGAAAGAGAGACTGTCCGGAGTTGGCTATCAGGAAGTGCCGCCGATGGAAGTGAGAGATACCCATTCAGAGAGGCGAGAGCACGTGCAGTGGCATGGCAAACGGCCGATTGCTTTCGGTACAACCTTCGTCAATAAGGTAATGTCTCATGGATTTTTGTAAATTTGAGAGATTAGGAGAGCGATGGGCTAGAAAGCATTCAGAAAAAACTGGAGGATTCAGTCATGAAAATCTACGTCTATGAGCATCTGACAGCAACAGGATTAGGGAAGGAACCGGACTCGGCAGAGCACGGGATGTACCGGGAGGGCTGGGCGATGCGGTCGGCACTAGAGGCGGATTTGCGTCAAGTTTCGGGGTTGGACGTTGTGGATGATCCGGCCGCGGCGGAAGCGGTGGTGGTGATCGCCCCGGAGACAGGAGGGGTGCTCGCCGAGTTGTCGGCAGGGTGGGATCGCCGGCGCGTTTGGCGATTGGGGCCTTCGCGGGAAACCATCCGCCTGGCGAGTGACAAGTGGGCGTTGGCCGAACACTGGCGTCAGAGGGGAGTGCCGACTCCACTAGTGCGCTTAGGCCAGCCTCGCCCGCAGGACCGATACCCCCTCGTGTGGAAACCACGGGATGGGTGTGGCTCCCAGGCCACTTTCCTGGTGCATCGTTGGGAAGAGGTGGGCGGTTTGGAGTCCCAAGTGGAGGGGTGCGAAATGATCGTGCAAGACTATGTCCCCGGCCAAGCAGCCAGCGTAGCGTTTTTGTGCGGGCCGCAGACAACCTTGCCCCTCCTTCCGGCCTATCAGCACCTGAGCACCGATGGTCGGTTTCGCTATCAGGGCGGTGCCTTGCCATTGCCTGCGGAGTTGGCCCAGCGAGCGGTTGAGTTGGGTCAACGTGCGCTGGCACACCTTTCGGGTCTGCTCGGTTATGTCGGAGTGGACGTGGTATTGGGCGAGGCCGCCGATGGCAGCCAAGATTACGCCATCGAGATCAATCCGCGCTTGACGACGTCCTACATCGGACTGCGGGTCGCTTGTTTGGACAATTTGGCGGGAGCAATGGTCGAGGTGGCGCTGGGTCGATGGGTAGGCCGTCTCCGTTGGAAGTCGGTTTCTATCCAGTTTTCCGCCGACGGCACTTGGACCGAATGTACCTGGAACCACTAGCCATCCAAAAAAATTTTGGATTTCGACTACCTTTTTCCGAAAGGAAGCGTATATTGCAATGAACCATCTTGGGTGGACCGAGATGGCGAGGAAGCTCAGAACTGAATTGGCGTACTCGGTCGGATGAAGCGGACGATTAGCTTGACGAGCCTTGCGACAGGTCATTCCCTGCCTTGCCTTCGCTCTGAAGCGTATCACGCTGGCCTATCTCCGGTACGTTTCTGCTCGGAAACCACTCCGTGGGTTGAGAGGTGAGCTGCGGTAGTTCACATCCCCGGTGTGCTGTTGTCTGGGGGAGAGTTTCAGTCGCTATGAGCTTCCCGGTTGCTCCGAGCAACTGAGCAAGGTTTAGTGGTGTGCATCCCGGCAGCACCGTAAACAGGACCGGGGAGGTAAGTTGTTATGGCCAGCAAGAATTTGTACGTCGGGAATCTGCCGTTCGGGACCACCGATCAGGACCTAACTGAGCTGTTTGCCCAGTTCGGTGTGGTCGTCAAGGCCCAGGTCATTGTGGACCGCGAGACGGGACGGAGCCGCGGTTTTGGCTTCGTGGAAATGAGCAGTGGTGCGGAGGAAGCCATCGCTGCCGTCAATGGTTATGAGTATGGCGGGCGCCGCTTGACTGTCAATGAGGCGCGGCCGCGCGAGGAGCGCCCCCGTGGCGGTCATGGAGGGGGTTACGGTGGCGGTCGCGGTGGCTATGGAGGTGGCCGCGGCGGCCGTGGCGGCTACGGCGACAGAGATCGCTACTAATTCCCCATCCAGCCAGCGGATGACGATCCGTGAATACACCGGGGCGGGATTGTTGGATGTATCCCCCTTAAGTGTATTTCACGGGTTGCCACCGACTTCATGACGCACAGTCGCTATCCTCGCGGGAAGAAACCGCTCGTGGGGATGGCGTAGTAGGTAGTATTGTTGGTGTGGCGGGAATACCGCCCTTTCCCTCCACTTCCGCGGGTGAGGCCAAATAACGCAGGTCCCCTTCTCGCCGGGTCAGCCCGCAACGATCCAAGTACTCGCAGAGCGGAACAGCATATTTGCGAGTCGTACCGAGTAAGTCGCGAACTTCGGCGACGGTTATGCCGGTACCTTGTTGCAAGCGAGCTAGGATACGGCGCCGCATCTCAGCCTCCGCTTCCGCTGCTAGATATAACTGGTCGTTGATGCGGACTAACAATCCCTCGGCCACAGCGACTTCGTAAATATCCTTGAGCGCGTGGGCATTCCCACCGGCCAAGGGGATGAATTCCTTCGGTTCCGGCGGCTGGAAGGGAGAGGCCTGATGAGCCGCCACGATACGATCCTTGAGTTTGCGCTGATTCGCACTCAGTTTCGGTTTGAACGCAGCGTGGGCTATGCGATGGGCATCTCCCACCAAAGTATGGGCAGCCAGCAGGCGGTCGATCAAAGTCTGAATTAGCTCAACATCCCCCAAGTAGCCGAGTTGTGCCACAATTTTTTGCCGATCCAGGCTGGTCAAGAGCGGATACTGCTGGTGCATGCTCTGGACTAAGGTGAGGATACGTTCTTCTGCTTCCTTAAGCCGCCCAGCATGCACAAGCAAAGGTTGATGGCGGGATGGTAAAGCGAGAGATATCAGAGTCCCGTCTTGTTGGAGTTGGGCGAGGCCTTGATGGGCTTCCGCTGGTGTGACCCCCGCATCGCGAATAAAATCCGCCAATTCCGCCCCCTTCAGCCCGGCAAACCAGGCCACCGTGGCCATGCGCTCGTGGGGTGAGGATGATTCCAGCTTTTCCAACTGTTCAATGACTTCGACATGGCGGCGGCGAATTTTATGGGCCACCGGCTGGAGCACTCTTCCCCCGCCTAAAGTGTAGGTGGCCGAGACATCCCGTAGGACAAAGGGTTGACCCCACACACTGGTAATGGGCTGTTCCAGGAACACTTGCGCCAGCGCTTGTTCCCCCGCACGCACCGTGTCGGCATCCAAGAGCGCAAGCGTTCCCATCACCTCAGCAGTACCCGCATGGAAATGGACGGGAAGGCGGTGCCGCAAACCCCGCGGATGCAACGTCGCTGCTTCGACCCGGACGCTCAGCACGCGGCTAGGGCGCAAATAGCCCGGTGTGAACAGTTCCTGACCTCGGCGGACCAGTTCATGGGGGACGCCCGCCAGGTTGATGCCAGCCCTCTGCCCGCGCTGCACTTCGCTCACCGCTCGGCCATGATTGGTCAGGCTCCGCACCCGAACGCGCTCCACCCTGCCATCGCCTTGATGCCACTCCAACTCCTCCCCCACACGTACACGTCCGGACGGCACAGAGCCTGTGACGACTGTCCCGTGACCCTGGACGACAAACGCCCGGTCGATGGGCATGCGGAACCACTGATCCTGAGCGCGGATTTCTACCTGTTCGCAGAGGTGCAGCAAATGACGCTTAAGTTCTTCCAATCCTTCGCCCGTGGTGGCGGAAGTGGCGACAATCGGAGCGTCCGCCAGGAATGTGCCTTGGACCAGATCCCGGATTTCCATTTCCACCACCGAACGGGTCGTCGCATCTACCAGATCGACTTTCGTCATCGCAATCAAGCCGTGGCGTACACCGAGCAAGCGGAGGATAGCGAGATGTTCGCGGGTTTGAGGCATGACGGAATCATCAGCGGCCACAACCAGCAAAGCCAGATCGATGCCCGTGGCACCCGCGAGCATGTTCCGAATAAAGCGCTCATGACCGGGGACATCCACAATTCCCAGGTGGTAGTCGCCGAGTTCCAAGTGGGCAAAACCGATATCAATGGTGATGCCGCGAGCCTTCTCCTCAGGTAGGCGGTCGCAATCGATACCCGTTAGCGCCTTGATCAAAGTGGTTTTGCCATGATCGATATGCCCGGCTGTGCCCAGGATTACGTCGCGTGGCATGGATTTTGTCCCTGTTGGTTCTGCCCGATCTTTCATTGTACTGGTAGGCTAATCGGGCCTGGAAGTTCAGCGATGCCAAATGGAGACAGTTCCTAGCTGAGGCAGGGTGATGGCGTGAACCTGGCGGAATCGATCCTGTTCAAGTAATGCCATCTTGATCGCCGAATTATCTCGCCCCTGAGGTGGAGGTTCGTAAAGCGGACTATGGGGAGGGATTTCGACATACACGATGATTTGAGAGGTGGTTGCTGCAAGCCAGCGTCGCGCGTCTGCCAGCGACACGGGATCGAAGCAGCCGATTTCCCGCAGATTGTGGCGCAAGCCGTTTTTGTGGCCGAAGCGCTCTAGAAACGGCCAGCGCCAGGAAGCCTCTGGAAGATTGCAAAGGATGGCGGTCTCTTCTTGACCGCTCAAATGGGACAGGTAGGCGTTGTACACCACCCGCAAGCTCTGGGAGGGATTACCGTAACCACGTCCGAAGTCGGGCCGGACCTGCGGCGGCTCCAACATTCCTGCCAGTATACCCCCGATGATCAAGAGCACCGCCGCGGAAGCCAAAACGGTGTTTATAAACGGAGGAATTGTTCTGATGATGCCGTTCATCATGGTGGCAAAACCAATGCCAGACATCAGCCAAAACAGAGGAAACCAAGTATGAACAAATCTCATCTGCTCATTGGGATGTAATAGTGTTAGAATACATGATACAATAAACAATAAAGGTATAATCCATTTCCATAAATCATTATTGTTCCTGAGAATAAAATGTGCCATTCCGATAGCAGATAATATACAGCTAATAATTGCTATCCAGTGATGAATAAAGTAATTATTATAAATACCGTCGAAATAGTAATGGCACTTTTGCCAGAAAGTATGATGCAGGATGCCCGGATCGTTTCCCGGACCTGCGTACCACACGAAGAATTGCAAGCGGAAAGGGAGGGCTAACCAAAGCAGGGGGGGAATCGTGGCCCACTCCAAGAGCTTCCTTTGGGGGAGGCCGCATTGCTGTTCCACCGTGTACCGTCCCCGTGTGCTCCACCACATTCCCAAACGTATCAAACTTAGTATGTAGGCTGCTTGGATCAATAATCTTGGTCTTTGTATTCCTATCCGATGACCAAAAATGGTCATTGATATACCATTGCAATAGATAATGACTAGGCTGAGTATTAGCAGGACCAAAATCAGATAGTTAACTAAACTTTTCGATTGTCTTACTAGAAATTTTTCATCAATGATATAATTCAATATCTGCACAGTATATTGTAATACAATTTTTCTGTTGCGGATGGCTTCATGTATGCTGAGGGAAAAGACAACTAGTCCCCAGTAGTTGTACTTGTGCAGGAACAAAGCGGAGAGCGAAGCTCCCAGCCAACAAGCGTGCTTGGACGTCGGATGTTGGACCCATGCGGCATAAGCAACCGCCGCGGTCAAAGTGAGACCTAACCCGAGGCTTTCCAGCATCACATCGGTGGCCATCACCCGCAGAGCCGGGCTGGTAAGGATCAAGCCAACAGTTACAAGTCCGCCGATCGATCCACTTGGCCCCCCCAATCGCCGGACGAGCCAGAAAGCCAGCACGGCGGTCAACATCCAACCGCATAAACTCGGTAGGACAGCAGCTTCGGGAATCAGTCCCACAACCGTAAGAATCAGACCCAGTAGCAGGGGATGCAAAACGGGCCAAGCGACACTCGCTGCATCCAAATCGAGCAACGCCCTCCCGATGTGCCCTTGCCGCAATTCACACGCGATGCAAAGAGCAGCTTGATAATGAGCATTGCGATCATGGTAAATGCTGGACCAACGCAGATCCAGGTGAGACACATAATGGCGATGCGTTATCAGAGCGGCATAGGTCACCAGAGCGAATAGTCCTATCCAGATCAGGAGCGTGCTTAGGTTACCCTTCGAGTGACGTCCCTCCACTAGCAGCGACAGGAGGCGGGAACGGATCCCGTGCCAGAACTTCAGGAAGGGATGGCGTACGGAAAGCGGTGTTGACGGCATAGCCTCTCCCGATTATCACACCGATTCTTAGAATGCCATCGAGCAAGTGAACGCACTTGGAACCCCACGGCTGGATCGACCATATACCACGGTAACCGGATAGCAAACTATCCCATTTCGGACAAACGGACTGGCGAGAGGAAAGCGATGTTAGGTGTCACGCTCAATCCACGACAATTTTTGGACCGAGTAGCGGCCGAACTGCAACGGATCGATCCAGCGCAGGTGCAACGGTTGTCCGACTTGATTTATGAGTGTTATTGCCGCGAGCGATTCGTGTTCATCATTGGTAACGGGGGCAGTGGGTCGAACGCTTCGCACTTCTGCGAGGATTTAGGCAAAGGGACGCTTCACCGCCGATTTTTCGACGACTCCAGCAAACGGCGCTTGAAGGTGCTGAGCCTGACGGATAACACTCCCTACATTCTCGCCTGGGGGAACGATGAGGGTTTCGAGCGAGTCTTTGTTGAGCAGTTGAAGAATTTGGCCAGCGCGGGTGATCTCCTCATTGCCATCAGCGGTTCGGGGAACAGCCCAAACATTTTGCGGGCGGTCGAGTGGGCCAACGCTCATGGATTGACCACCTTCGGCTGTACGGGGTTTTCGGGGGGACGGCTCAAGGAATTGGCTCATCATAACCTCCATGTTCCCCTAGATGACATGGGGATCGTCGAATCCATCCATCTGACCGCCTTCCATTGGGTGGTGGATGATTTGTACCGCCGAATCAGTCTGGACTCTCCGGTTGCTTCTACACCAGCAGCCTGAAGATCGTCGTTGTTGTTCTACGGATGTTGGCAAGCAGCTCTGTGCTCCAGGAATCCTACATTTCTCAAGTCTGGGAACATTGTGGTGTCCGAAGAGGTAGCATCCCCCAAGCGGGCAACGAAATCGTCTGGAAATACGATCGGAGCGAGGCAGGATGTGCGGGAAGCGCCTTATCTGCTGGGGCGGAATAAGTTCGTCAGTGGGTCGGTGGGTTGTGTCCAAGTAAGGATGGTGTCTGGGGCGGTCATCACCAGGGCCGTTCCATCATGGAGACGATCTGCGTGGCGAGCTGATCCTGGACCCGTTTGGCAGCGGAGCTACTGGTTTCGCCCAATTCGGACAAGTATCGTCCGGCGGCGACCAAGCGCGTGGGGATGACTTGAGGTGCTTCGGGCAAGGGAGCTGGAGGGGGGAGATTGGGATCAAAGGGGCCGGGGATGGGTAGGATGTCTCCTGGTAAGGGAGCTGCTGGGGGACGTGCTCCTTTGCGGGGGGCGGAGAGGATAGTGCCGTCACGCAAGTCGCGCCAGACCACATCGACGGTGACAATCAAGTCGCCATCCCGGACCATGTTCTGTTGGGTACGATTGAGGATTTGCTTCTGGATGCCGACGATGACTCCGATCAACTCCGTGTCGGCTCGTTCGGGATCGGAGACAACCCGGAAGGAAGTGGTTCGCCCAATCTCCCGAATGACGGCCTGGGTCAGGTCCACTTCAAAGCCGCGGTAGGGGGTCGTTTGCAAGGCCCGGTTGGCGAAGACTGGGACGTAGACAGTGCGGATGTTGGGATCATAAAGTGCATCTGCACCGAGGCGATACCCGAAAATGTGGATCGGGCCGGTGTTCTGGCAACCAACGAATGCGAGAGCGGTTCCGCCGAGCCAAGACAGGAATGTGCGCCGAGGATGGCATCGCTGGGCGGGGGCAGGGTGGAAGGCGTGGATCGGCTTCATGGCATCTTCCCCGGAGGAGGAACGGAAGCCCCGCGATCTGGAAGATCGCCGGGAAGTGGGTTGGGCGCCTCTGGCTTCATCTCCGTGGCAGAAGGCTGAGGGGAGGATGGGCTAGGAGGGGACGCTGGCTGTGGGGGAGTAGGGGGAGCCGTGGGAGCGGGCACTTGGCTAGAAGCTGGCGTGATCACCGGTTGAGGATCCCCGAACCATTCTTTCCATTTGGCTTGCAGAATGGCCCAAGGGTCATTCCCTGGTGCAGGCCGCCCCGCTTGGGCGAGCGCGAGCAGATGTTCCTTGCGTTGTGTGGCGAGGTCGGCGTAGCGGGTGCCGGCATAGCGGCGGCGGACGAGTTCATAGTAGAAAACCGCCGATCCGGGATGGCCGGTGCGCTCGTAGTATTCGGCGGTGCGCAGATCGTGTTCTGCCTGTTGCTGGCGAATAGCTTGTTTGGCGCGGCGCAGGCGTTCGGAGAGCTGCGGGTCCTGAGTGAATTCCGGCAAGCTCGTTTCTGCCATGTGAATCAGGTGTAGAGCTTCGGCGGCGCGGCGGATGTCGTAATCCGGTCCTCCGGTGGCGGCATTTTTGGCTTGCACGGCATAGAGGAGCGCATGCGGCAGCAAGGGGCTGTCCTTGTGGAATTCGACGAGTTGGCTGAAGCAGTGATCGGCTTCCTGAAAGTTGCCCCGGACGAAGTTGATGTAACCACACCAGAACATGGCCTTGTCGGCGTAAGGGCCGGAAATGTCCTGCACCCAGATGTTGTTGAGGGTTTCCAGGAGCCGCCCCTCCTGATCGATAGCGGGCCGAGTGCGATCGAAGGGGTTCGGCCAGCGGGGGCGCCAGTAGAGGATGCCGGATTCGTCTTTGCGCCGAGCGAGTTCATCGCGGAAATCGTTGAGCCAGTAGTCGGCAATCTGATACATGCGGTTACAGGCATCGCGGCGATAAGCCCCAGCAGGGAAGTCCAGAAGTAGCCGGTGATAAGTATCCACAGCTTCCGGATAGTGGCCTTCGTGGAAGCGGCACTCGGCCTGGAAGAAACGTGCCCGTTCGGCTAGGTCAGTCGGATTGCCCTGGTTGTCGGCCAGTTTCTTGTAGATTTTGCGGGCTTGAGAGTAACGTCCCTCGGCGAAGAGGCGGTCGGCCTCGGTCATTTTCTCCTGGGCTTTAGGGTCCTGATAGCTGCTATCGAAGACGGCATGGCGGAACTGGACAGCCCGCTCGCGGAAGTTCTGCCAACTGTGGCAGCCAGTGGTGCCGACCCAAAGGGCGGCTAGCAGACACCAGAGGAGGAGCACCGTGCGGGGAGCGCCTAGACGGTGATATTTTGTTCTGGCTGTGTTACTGGCCATCCAGATACCTCAGCATTTTCGGTCGCCGGCCCAGTACCTGGGTAACGGCCAGACCCAGAGCCTGGCGGACATCACAGGGCGGGGGGAGGGAGGCGGGTAAAGCTTCCCCTTGCGACAACCGCTGCAACCACAACCAGCTACCGGGGGAGAGGCGTACTCCTTCCAAAACCCGGCTGCGGCATTGAGGGCAGACCACTCCACCCGCTGCCGGACTCCATACCACATCCTCCCCCCCGACGGACCCCCCGCAGACAGCACAGGCATCCAGGCGTGGGCTATAACCAACTTCCCGCAACCAAGCAAGTTCAAATTCCGTGGCGACTAGGGCAGGATGTCTACCGGCTTCGAGGGATTCCAAGGCGGAAATGGCGGTGTCGTAGAGGGTCGGGTGCGGATCGTAATCTTGGGTTCCTTCTGCGAGCAGTTCCGCCAAGTAGTAGCCGACATATAAAGCAGCCAAGCTTTTCCGTAGGATGGCAAAGCGCTGTTCTACCCGTGCTTCCGTGAGCAGGTCGAGTCCGCCGTGACCTTTGCGAATGACCATCACCCGGCAGACAGTAAGCAGGTCGAAAGCGATCTCGAAATTGGAGCGCAAGCGCCGCCCGCCTTTGGCCAAGGCGCGTATCTTGCCCCATTCGCGTGTGAAAAGAGTGACGATGCGGCTGGTTTCACTCCAGTCACTGGCTCGGACTACCAGTCCCGTGGCTGCTTCCGCTGGCATCTGGACGGCCCTCGGTATTCCACCTCTTGGGTTGGGAATATAGTGATGGTATGTCTAGGAATGATATGTCGCGCAGGTTGCTGCAAGCCGGAGGGAGGACGTTACGGCTAGGTGGGGCGGAGTCAAAATCGCCCTTCCTCGAAGGGGTAAATGCCGACTTCAGGGAATCACGATGGTCGAACACACCAATCCATCAGGATCGGGTTTGGGCCGCTCACTCGCAGAGTTACGCCAGGAGTACAGCCAGGGTGGTTTGTCGGAAGAGCAAGCCGGAGACGATCCCCTGGCATTATTTCAACGGTGGTTCGAGGAGGCTTTGGCCGCAGGCTTGCCGGAGCCGAATGCCATGGTTCTGGCAACGGCGGCTCCAGACGGAAAGCCTTCCGCCCGCATGGTCCTGCTCAAAGGTTTCGATGAACGGGGTCTGACCTTTTTCACGAGCTATCAAAGTCGCAAGGCCCGCGAATTATCCGCCAATCCGCAGGCCGCCCTGGTTTTTCCCTGGCACCCTCTGGAGCGGCAGGTACGTGTGGAAGGAATCGTAGAGTTGACCAGCGCGGAAGAATCGGATGAATATTTTCGAACCCGTCCCTTGGGTTCGCGCCTGGGGGCCTGGGCATCCGAACAAAGTGCAGTCATTCCGGATCGGACCTATCTGGAACGCCTGCATGCGGAGTGGATGGCTCGGTATCCGGATGGGAACATTCCGCGCCCGCCCCATTGGGGGGGATATCGCCTGGTGCCTTTCGTGTTCGAGTTCTGGCAAGGACGACCCAACCGCCTGCATGACCGCATCCAGTTTTCCCGCAGCCGGGTAGGCGCTCCCTGGCAGCGCTGCCGTCTGGCCCCGTGATGGCCGGCTAAACGCCAGCGGAACCGCGCGGGCTTTTCGGCATGCGGCAAGGCGTGCTCGTAACGTTGCTTTTGGGGATACGCCCGCATCGGGGAACCAATAGCAGGGCAGTGTATGACTTAGGGGAGGTACCGTTATTGGGAAGCAATGCTTCAGTTCGAGGGGGAGGCGGAGACATGCAACGGCGTGAGTGGTTACGAAGCTCATTGTTTGCCGTATTGGCTCACCTATCAGGTGGGAAATCGGGCGGTACCGCGGCACCGATCGGTTATACCGCTATCTCCAGCTTGGCAGGGGGGTTATTCCCATCCGGTGTCTCGGAGGTGCTGAAGCAAATTGATGCAGCTGTCCAGCAGGCCATCGAACAGGGAGAAACTGCGGGAGCCGTCGTGCACATCTTACACAAGGACCGCTCGCTTTATATCAAGGCCTTCGGCGACCGCTTGCAACAACCCCAGCGGCAGCCGATGACGATGGACACCCTCTTTGATCTGGCTTCGCTGACCAAACCGGTGGCGACAGCCAGTGCCGTCATGCATCTGGTCGAGGCAGGACAATTGCGTGTCAGTGACACGGTTGCCCGGTACTGGCCTGAATTTGCAGCAGAAGGTAAGGAAAAGGTCACTCTCGAACACCTGTTGCTCCACACAGCGGGGCTGATTGCGGACAATCCCCTGGCGGACTATGCGGCGGGTGCGAAGCAAGCCTGGGAACGGATTGCACGCTTGAAATTGCTGAATCCGCCGGGCGAGCGGTTCCGTTACTCGGACGTTGGGTATCTCGTCCTGGGTCGCGTGGTGGAACTTGTCAGCGGACAGTCCTTGGAAGTTTTTTGCCGCAAGCAGCTCTGGGAACCTTTGGGAATGAAGGACACGGACTATAAGCTAACCGAGGATCAGAAGCGCCGCTCCGCTGGAACAGGGCGCCGGCAAGAGCGGATGCTTCAGGGCGAGGTCCATGATCCACGAGCTGCTCTCCTCGGAGGCATCGCCGGCCATGCCGGTTTGTTTTCGACAGCTCAGGACCTGGCTCGATTCTGCCGCATGCTCCTGCAAGGCGGAGAACTCGATGGGAAACGACTGTTCCGCGAATCGACCGTCCGGCAATGGACAACTCCCCGCAAGGTCACAGTGGGCCAATCCCCCTCAGGTGCCGTAACCACCGGCTTGCGAACCTACGGTTGGGACGTGGATACCCCTTATTCCGCACCACGAGGTGATCTGTTTCCCAGGGACCGCAGCTTCGGACATACCGGTTTTACCGGCACCAGTCTGTGGCTTGATCCGGCGACACAAACCGCGGTGATCCTGCTCACCAATCGCCTCCATCCTGATGAAAAGGGGAACGTGACTCCTTTGCGGCGGCAGGTGGGCACACTCGCGGCGCAAGCCGTCGGCTACGGCCAGGCGAAGAAAAAACCGTGATCCTACCGGAGGATAACCGCGGGAGTCGGTCAAAGGCCGGTAGATTAGCGCCGGACTTGCAGATTCTTGTGGCACAATGCTAAAGCGATGACAGCTTGCGCGGTGGCTACCAAAGGCTCGTTTTCTCGCACGAGTTCCAGAGGATTTTCCCAACGCCCATCTGGTTTCTGCTGGTTCAACAAAGCCTGTGCTAGCTCATGGGCCCAGTGGCGTTGTCCCGGCAAGACCAGTCGGTGCTCGGCGAAAGCGCGAGCTAGCGAACTGGCGTAATAGTAGTACACAGCGTTGCGATTGGAGGCATGATCGGGGATGTAGGCACCGGGATGTTCTGCGGCCTGGAAGTGGCGCAGGAGCCAATCAGCAGCGGCTCGGAGGCGGGCATCGTCCTGGAGTTGAGGGTCTGTGGCCTGCACTTTGTGGCAAAGGGCCAAAGCGCGGTAGCCGTCTGCCGTCATGCTCCCATAGGAAGGGAAGCCAGGGCCAGCGGGCTGTGAGGAAGCCGAAGATGTCGATAGCGGAGGGTTAGCCAAACCCGCTTTGTTGCGGACCGGGTCGCCGGGTACGAAGCGGAAACCCCCATCACGCACGTGGGAGGGAACCTCACTGCCCCAATTCTGCATCCGGCGAATGAAGACCAACGCTTTGCGAGCTGTGGCGGTATCCAGTGCCTCCGCTTGCGCTAGACCTTGCAAGGCAAAAAGTGTGGCCGACAGGTTCGACTCCGTGTGAGCTGGTGCGAACTTCCCCGGCTCCGGTTTGTAGGGGATGAGGCGGCAATAACCCCAACCGCCGTAGTGATCATCCTCCGGTTTCCAGCCGTTGGCCTCCGTTAATTGCCGTTGGAGCAAGTAACGGACCCAACCTTGGCGTAACGGTTTCATTTCCTGAGCGGTAGCGTGGGAGAAGACTTCCAGTGTTAAGGCCGCAGTGTAGACCGGGTATTCCAGTTGGTCCTCTTTCAGCCCGAGGGTGCCATCCGGCTGACTCCAACGGGCCAAAAAGCGGTATCCCCGTTGCAATGTGGGGAGCACATCAGGCAAGTCGGGGTCTACATCATAAGCGTGCTGAAGCGCCAGGAGGACCAACGGTGTCAAAGCGGAGCCATCCTTGAAAACAGCGTAAAGATCGGAACGCCAGGCTCCGTCCTGGTCCTGATGCTGGCGGAGGAACATGACGGCTTGACGGAGGGCGGCCGCGGTTCGGGTTGCTTCCACCTTTCCAACTCCAGATTGGGACAAGGAGTTGGCTGGCGGGGATTGATCCGCTTGGGAATCCGTACCTGCGGATTCAGGACAATCTGGGGGTTGACCCGGCGGGGTACATCCTGTCAGCAGCACCCCTCCCCAAGACAGAATTGTCAGGAGCAACAAGTGGCGTGCCGGAGTCATGGCTAGCGATGGATCGGGTGGAGTAGCGGGATACCCCGCCGACCTAATGGAATTTAGATTTGGTGTAGGCTACGTGATGGAATTTGGGTTTAGGGGATCGCTCCAGGGGCGGAGTTCGTCTGGTGTACTGGGCGATCCCCTCGAATCATTACGGTTAGCAGGTGACTTTTATTTGTCCGATTTGGGCACCTGGTTTTGGGAGGGCGAAAGGCTCCGTTTCTCCCGCTCCGCCGCAATGACTTCTACGGGGAAGGGAGTACGGTCGGCCATGAGAACGAGCAGAGCGGCAGCTGTGCAGAATGTGCGGCCCGTGATGCAGTGATGCCCTTGCCAAGAGCCATCGCGATCCTGGGCTGCTTCCAGTCCCTTGGTCATTCGGGCATCCCATTCCTCCCACTCTTTGCCTCCTTTGAGCACCAGGGTTTCACTGATGTTGAGGAAACTGAGGAATTCCTCACCGCCGTTGTTGCCGAAGCCTGCCAGGAAGCGCTGATCTCTCGCGTTGCGAGTTAGGTCGGCTTGGACAGCGGCGTTTTGCCGTTCCAGGCGGTCCAGCTCGGCCAGTTTCCGTTCCGCGGCTAGCCGGGCTGCGGGTGGAGCATTTTTGTTTTGGAGGACTTCTCGGGCCTTGGCTGCATCCAGACGTAGGCTATTGACCACGTCTTGCAGATTCCCAGCACCCTGGCTCGCGCTGTAGAGAGCAATGCCAGCGTCGGAGGGCGCGGCAGGTCCAGCAGCGGGGCGAGCGGGGCGAGCACCGTCGGCACCTGCCAGGCCAAAGCCTCCTGCCGGCGCACGGCCAGCGTTGTCGGCTGCCGTTTTCGCCTGAGCCACAATACGCTTCAGCACAACCTCGTCCACCTGAGCGCCGCGCTCCCGTGCACGGGCTACGCTCTTATTGGCAATTCCAATCGAGAGAGTAGATGCCCAGCCGACATTGCCCGCAAAGCTGCCATCTGGTCCCTGATGCCGCACGATCTTGGTCATCGTCTTTTCCAGAGCTGCCACGACCCGCGGTTCCAAACGTCCGGCTTTCCCCCGCAACTCGGCGAGCACCAAGTTCGCCATGAAGGTGTCCACGTATCGCCCGATCTTGCTCTGCAATTGCGTGCCGCGGATATCGGTGACATAAAGCGAGTCGCTGTCCGCTTTTTCCACGTGCTTGAGGATGAACTCCAGACCTCGTTGGACGGCTTCCCGGTACTCGCCCTCGGTCGGTGTATTACCCGCTCGAATCAAAGCGAGCAGGGCAAAGGCGGTATTGCCGACATCGGAGGGGTCCTCGACATTGGGTCCCTCAATTCGTCCGCCGCCGATATTCTGGCGCCAGCCACCCCCCTGATTCCAGCCGCCATCCGGCCGTTGGTTTCTCACCAAGTATTCCAAGCCTTTCTTGACGGCAGGACTGAGGGGTTTCGGCTTGACTGCAAAATCTGTCTTGGCAATGTCATTGGTGACTTTCACCGGAGAAATGGATTTATCCGGCTTCGATTCGGGCAGATAGTGATCCGATACTTCACGAGCAGGCTCACCGACTACGCCCCCTCCGGGAATAAGCTCAAATCCCCCGCCGGAGGGGTAACCCGCCGGGGGCGGCGGTCCTTCACGCGGCGCTACGGGCGGTGCTGGACGCCGCACAGGCTTCTCGTCGGCTTGCAGCCAATAACTGCTTCCGAACAGAACACCTGCTCCCAAACTCAGGGCAAACAACGCACGGCGCAACGTCTTTGACATGGCTTTTCTCCTGAACCTCAATCATACGGACAGCGGCGGGTAGCTCACCTTCGGGAAAATTACACGCCGGAGCACGGATGAGTTGTTCTGTTACCGGGCGCCCGCTTCTTGCCTTTCACCGATGCTCGATAGTATTGACGAGGTACCTTGGGATTTCGTTTGCCCGTTCCGGTTTTTTCCGAAAATTAGCATCACTACCTTGACAAGCGGAGACCGGGTGAAGTCGGTGGGCCAACCTAATCCTTTGTCTTTGGCCTTGGTGAATCTATTTTCCTCCTAATTTTTTGTGGTTTCCAAGAAAACGGATGGGAAACAAGACACGTGACACGAGGGCGCGTGGTCTGCCGAACTAGCATTGGGAAAAACTAGTCTTGTTTTTTGGCTCCTGGATTGCTAAATTGTTCACCAAATGAGTAGCATTAGTCTGCTTTGTGTGGTTAGCGTGGCATTTGGGGTATCAGGAAAGCTGAGGAAGGGATCATGGCGGTTGAAACGGGTTTTCGTACGCAAGTATACGACGATATTACCCAAACGATAGGGCATACTCCGCTGGTCCGGCTACGGCGTGTGGTTGGGAATACTAAAGCCACGGTGCTGGGGAAGCTGGAGAATTTCAATCCCCTGTGGTCCGTCAAGGATCGGATCGGGGTGGCAATGATCGATGCAGCGGAGAAGGCGGGGAAAATCACGCCGGAGACAATCATCATAGAGCCGACGAGTGGGAATACGGGGATTGGCTTAGCATTCACCTGTGCTGCCCGCGGTTACAAGCTGATGGTGACAATGCCTGAGAGCATGTCCTTGGAGCGCCAGCGACTGCTCAAGGCGTTCGGGGCCAAGGTGGTCCTGACTCCCCGCGAATTGGGCATGCGCGGGGCGGTGGCTGAGGCCAATCGGATCTTCGAAGAATTAGGAGGTGAGCCGCGCGCCTTCATGCCCCAGCAGTTCAAGAACCCCGCTAACCCGGAGATACACCGGCGTACGACGGCGGAAGAAATCTGGCGGGCGACCAATGGCCAGATTGACATTCTCGTGTCCGGCGTCGGCACAGGGGGAACCATCACAGGATGCGGGGAAGTGCTCAAAGCCCGGAAGCCTAGCGTCCGATGCATTGCCGTGGAGCCGGCGGCTAGTCCTGTCATCACCCAACATCTCGTCCAGGGGATTCCCAAGGATCAAGTCAAACCCGGACCGCACAAAATCCAGGGTATCGGCGCCGGTTTTATTCCTGATGTCTTGAATGTGTCCATCATTGACGAAGTTATGACAGTTACAGATGAAGAGGCTTTTGAGATGGCCCGGCGCTTGGCCAAGGAAGAGGGAATGCTCTGCGGTATCTCTTGTGGGGCAGCCGCCGCTGCCGCGGTGAAAGTCGCCCAGCGACCCGAAAACGCAGGCAAGGTGATCGTTGTCATCCTGCCGGACCTCGGAGAACGCTATCTCTCCACCGCCTTATTCCCGCAGGATTGATCCCGTCCTCCTGGGCACAAAAAGGTAGGGATTACACTCTGCCTTTGGTGGAGGGGGTGAGGATTCACACTGGCATCTTACCGGCCGGCCTCACTTTTGCTTGCTAAGTTTGGGAATGAGACGGGGCTGTCCCCAAATGGGATGTTGGATGTCGCCATCCAATTCAAAGATCACCTCCATGCGCTGACGCCGCTGAGCCTTATCTTCCCATTCGATGGCCAGGGTGCGCTGGTTGATGGCTTCTAGTATGCGCCAACGGCCTTCAAAGCGGTGGTCAGGTGGACCCATCGGTGTCGACATTGTCAAGCTCACGCGGCCGTCCGTCTCATATACGATTGTGATCGGATAAGGCAGGTCCGTGTGCCAGGTACCGGGGAGTAATTCGCGTTTTTCGGCAATGATGGCCCGTGCCACATCTTCTGGCAAGGGTGGTAGCTTCGGCGGAGGGGGCATCGGCGGGGGTGGCGGGATACCGCCGCTCCGTTTCGCAGCGGGACGGTCTTGGGATTTGTTGGATGCATTGGAACCATCATCGGTAGGACCGAACACAGGTTCTGTTGCGTTGCTATCCGAGGTAGCAGCAATATCCCGTTGGGGAACCATCTTCTGGTAGTAGAGATATGCCAGGCCCCCAACCACCCCGATTAGCACTAATGTGCCTGCGGCATAACCCCACCAGGGAAGGGGGGAGTTGACAGGCGGTGGGGCGGTTTCACAGGGTGCTGTTGGTTCGGCTATTTCCGCGGCATAAACTTCTTGTTGGTCGGATAACGGAGTCAAAGCCGGGAATGCGTGCCCGCATTGGGGGCAATGGAGCGAATCCTCCGGCCAGGCGACACTTTCCAGGATGACTAACGACTGGCAGGTGGGGCACTGGAATGAAATCGTTTCGCGCATTGATGGCTCCTTGCAAGGTGGAACCGGGGGGAGGAAGGGACTTTTGTCAGAATCTTCCCTCGTGCTACACCGGAGCTAAGCTCGTAACGAGAATCGCTGGGAGCGAATCCAGGTGTGGAATCTCAGAGAGACTACCGAGGCCATGCCTGCCTCATTTCTGCATTCAAGTTACACCCTGCCGCGCGAGATGCAAGGGGCGCTCCGGGATGAATTGAAGGCCGCTTGCTTTAGATACGGAAACTCAATTTGCGGCTTACGACCGGATAGCCAGATCACGT